>CAZSSV010000255.1:0-3945 GCA_964609425.1 uncultured Isosphaeraceae bacterium
GGTGACCCACACCGCTCCGCGGCCGGCGGACAGTCACCAGTCCTGGGCGTGCACGTCACAGTTGCAGGCACACCTAGACCTTCCTGGACACTGGGCCAGCCAGGCCGCCCTGGCTGACGCCATCGGCGCCCTGGCTGAGCGGCTGCGATCAGTCGCTTGATGGATCGATGCCGAGCACTTCCGCGCACGAAGCAAACGCATACAAGCGAAGGAGCTTGAGCAACTTTCGCTTCGTGCCCCGCGTATTGACATAGCACTTGAAGCGGCGGTGCAGCGGCATGGGTACCCGCGGGCAATCAGGGGCGAAGTCCCGCGGGTGCAGATAGATCACAGCGGGCATGCCCCGCGCGTGTTGCTGGGCAAAGCCGCGCCTGATGAGCCACATGGGAAGCAGGCGAAGGTACCCACCACCCGAAAACGCGAGCCGCTTCGGTCCCATGCGCATGATGCTCATCGGAAGTTCTGGCATGGTCCGGCCCGATGGCGCGCCTTCGAACACGTGCGGGCCCTCTTGACATGGGTAACCGCCGTGGGCGCGATCGGCAGGGAAGAGACTGGCGTCGTACCTGATGCCCAGATCGTGCAGTACGTCAAACGCCCATTCCGCTCCCTGAGTGATCGAAAAAGACGGCGCTCGGAACCCCACAACTTTGCAACCGCCGGCGGACTCGATCACGTCGATGGACCGCCGCATGTCCTCTCTGAACGTCTCCGCATCCAGCGAGTAGACCTTTCGGTGCCAATACGAGTGTGATCCTACTTCGTGACCATGCTCGACCATCATCCTGACCAGATGCGGGTATCGCTCCGCGATCCATCCGAGTACGAAGAACGTACACCGCACGTCGGCCTCCGTCACGGCCTGAATGATCCACTCTGTGTACCGCTCGACGAGCGATTCGCGGTCACCCCACGCGTCAGGGTCGGCCAACGATTCGACCTCGACGATGTGAAACCAGTCCTCGATGTCAAACGACAAGGCATTGATGATGGGTGCGCCCTGCTTCACGCGCGCTCCACCTTGGTGCGATACCACTCAACCATCTCACGCACCCCATCGACCAGGGACACGGAGGGCATCCAATTCAATTGCTTGCACATCCGTGAGGTGTCGCACCACACCCGGGGAACTCCATCAGGCTTGGAGGCGTCCCACTCGATGGCGCCCCCCCACCCGACGACCGATGCCACAAGCTCGGCAAGTTCGCGAATGCTGCAGGTGTCACCTGTCCCAAGGTTGATCGGATCGGGCGACACGACACGCTCGGTCGCCCGAACAATGCCCTCCGCAACATCATCCACATGAATGAACTCTCGCTGAGGTGTGCCGGTTCCCCAACACGTCACGCGATCGAGACCGCGTCGCGCGGCATCGACGAACCGGCGCACCATGCTGGCCACAACGTTCGCGCGATCGGGATCCATCCTCGCCCCCGATCCATACACATTGGCCGGCATCACGACAGCGGCCGACATGTCCTGCGCGTGCATCCCCAATTCAAGTACCGCCTGTCCCAGCCGCTTTGCGTGCGCGTACCCGGCCGTAGGCCCGCCCGGGCGCCCCGACCACAGATCGCGTTCGACGAACGGCGGTTCCACATGCGACGGGTACGCGATCGACGTCGATACGTGCGTGACATGTTCGACGGCGTGCGCGCGACAGCCCTCGACCAGGCTGAGCGCCATGATCATGTTGTCACGAAAGGCCTCAAAGCCGTGGGATGCATTCCACGCGACGCCGCCGGTCGCAGCCGCGCAGTGAACAACGATCTCGGGCCGGTGCTTCTGTATCCATGCGGAGGTCTGGGCGAAGTCCAGTAGATTGCACTGCGCGCGGGTCGGCGTGAGCACCAACTTGCACCCACGTGCGCGAAGCGTCGCGGCAACGCGGCCGCCGACGAATCCGCCAGCGCCCGTCACTGCAATACGAGTTGAGGTCAGTTCACGCATGGTGCCGAACTCGGCATGATGCCGCGCGGTCACTTCGGCGTGAAGCCCAAGCGCGACAACAACCCGTCGAACTGTTCGAGATCGTAGAACTCCAGGCTCAGTCTGCCCCGGTCTCGCTTGCGACCCGTATGTATTCGCACCCGCGTCCCCAGGTGCTCACTCAGTTGCCGCTCCAGGTCGTCCAGGTGCGCCCGACCGCCTCCGGGGGTATCCGAGACCTTGGCCGAAGCCACCACCGTGGACATACTCCGCACATGCCGTTCGAGTTCTCGGACGCTCCACTCCCCATGGATCGCCTGCTTGGCTACCTCCAGGCGCTGATCGGTGGAGGCCACACCGAGCAGGCACCGCCCGTGCCCCCCGCTCAGCGCGCCCTTGCGAACGAGTGTGCGTGTCCCCTCATCCAAGTCGCACAGGCGAATCTGATTCGTGACGCCCGCCCTGGTCAGCCCAACCTGCTCGGCAATCTCTGCATGAGTCAGGCCAAAGTCGTCCTGCAAACGGCGGAACGCATCCCCCCGCTCGATCGCGTTGAGATCTTCCCGCTGAACGTTCTCGATGATGGCCCACTCCGCTGCGGTCTGGTCCGACACCTGCCGAACCACGGCAGGCACCGCGTCCAACCCCGCGGCCGTGGCCGCACGCCACCGCCGCTCACCGGCCACCAACTCGTAGCAGCCATCAGCGCCGCGTGGTCGCACGACGACAGGCTGCATGACCCCTGCCGCCCGAATGGACGCCACCAGTGGCTCCAACGATGCCAGATCGATGGTGTGCCTGGGCTGGCGATCATTGGGGCGAACCGCGTTGACCGGAATGGCCACCAGGTCACCGCCCGCCGGCGACCCACCGCCCGACCCCGATTCCACCGCCGGGCGCGATGGCTGGACCGCCTCCGCCGGGGCCGATGCGGCCCCTGGGGCCGGCACCTCCACCGGGCCTCCGATCATGCCACTCAAGCCCATGCCAAGCCGTCGCTTCTTGGTGGCCGCCTTACGAGGAGCCGCTTTCCCTGTGGTGTTCTTCGCCGGCTTCCGTGCTGCCATCTCGCGTCTCCTTACGCCTTGCCTGATGCTGAGTCACGGCCCATCGCCGCCTCACCATGCATGTCGTCCAATCGCGCCACGCGTGCGGATGTTTCACGTGAAACACCCAAGGCCCTCCGCTGCCTTCCATGGGCCGCGCGCCGCGGACGGGCTCACGCCGCCATGGAGTTGTACCACACCCCATCGACGCGTGGCCGAATGGGCGGCACGCCGTGGAACCGGTGGCGGGGAGGTGTCACGTGAAACGCCGGCATCTGTGTCCGAGAACACACGCTGAAGCGGGGGACGGCGGCACTCGATGCGTGGGGCCGAGCCATCAGGCGGGCCCCGCGAGCGGCATCGCGGCCCGGACGGCCTGGAGGCGACCGACCGCGTGGGCCCCGGCCTCCGCAGCCAGCCACCGCAGGCGCCGGGCACGCGGAGCGGCGGCCGAAGGCGGGGGATCACAGATCAACGCGGGGCGTGACACACAGGGCAGGCCCACGGACGCCCGCCCCCCAAAGGGCACCCCCCTCAAGGCGGCCCCCATGTGCGCGTCCCGCGACGGGGCACCACACGCCGCC
The DNA here is from genome assembly GCA_964609425.1 of uncultured Isosphaeraceae bacterium. Taxonomy (GTDB): domain Bacteria; phylum Planctomycetota; class Phycisphaerae; order Phycisphaerales; family SM1A02; genus UBA12567. Next base: position 3,560 of record CAZSSV010000255.1, read on the forward strand.
CCAATCGCCTCGGCGGCGGGACGCCCGCCCCCGCCATCGCCCCGCGGCCCCATGGACACGACCCCCGGGCCATCGCGCCCATCCCGGCCATCGCGGCCATTGCCCCGCGCCACCATGGACACGACCCCCGGGGCCATCCCGACCATCGCATCCACCCTGGCCATCGCGCCCATCCCGAGGCGGCCAAACCCACTCGAGCGGGGGCCAGACGGACGCACGATCGCCACAGATCGCAACTGTACGCGACCATACATGCATGTTCCTGCTGAGCGGGCCTCAAACATGCCGTTTATGCACGTTCTGCGGCGTTCTGCCCTGTTTTGCGATGTTCTGTGGCGTTCTGCGTCGAACGTGCCCGCTAATCGGCCAGGATGACCACCTGGTCT
>CAZSSV010000256.1:0-1578 GCA_964609425.1 uncultured Isosphaeraceae bacterium
CGTACGACATCGGTGGGCGCACCCTTCCGGGCGACCACAACGTCGATCGTCGCAGTCAGCGGCCCGTCCTGGCCGTACCACACCCCGAGGGTGGCAACTCGCAGCACCACTGCATCGGTCGCTCCGCAAACCAGGGTCAACGAGGCCCGGTCCTGCCAGCCTCGAGTCGTACCCGCCAGGAGATCAATCGTGGCCACACCATCGGCATCAGGCACCGTGGCCTCACCTCGCATGCCGAGCACATCATCGCCCCCGGTCATGACCTCTGTGATACCGAACGCGGAGCCCCCACTCAGTTCATGCGTGCGCACCCTCCCCTCGCTCCTGAATCGGAGCGAATCCATGCGCAGCGGGCCGTCAGACACCACCGAGGCATGTGCGAGTTCGGCCCAGGCGATGCACCCGAGGCACACCGCGACCGCCATCGCTCGACAACGACCATGCATCTCACGTCTCCTCTTGCGGGAAGCCGCCGGCGTCCATGCCGGCAACCACCCGTGCTTCCAAAACCACTCGAGCAGGGCCTCGAGCGGCACAAACGATACTGGCCGGGCCACCTTCAAGACCGCACAACTCACGCATCGACAGTGTTTTGCACGCCTTTCACTTCACACCATGTCAAGCGTGGAAACGTGCGCAGCACGGGCGCTCCAGATTGGCGTCGGCATCTCAGGAGATTCGGGCCTTCCCGGAAGACCCATCGTGCTAAGGCAACAGGAGCAGGCAGGGGCATGTGCGGTGGAGAGGTCAGAACCAGAAGCGCAGGCCATGCACCGCCTCGCTCCCGGGAAGGGTCAGATGGTGGACGGGCCGCCGGTTGGCGGAACTGGACCTGGCGACGCCCTGCGGGTTGGAAACCATGCTGGTCGCACCGGATCGGTCGGCGGCGTTGGGTCAGTGGACGGCGACCGAGCGGCGGCGGCGCGTTCGCGTGGCTCCAATCGCCAGCACGATGACGCCCGCCGGACCGGGAATGGTCACAAACTCAAGTTCCAGCCAACCCACGGACGCCTCCGGCCACGCGTGTTGCCAGGACATGGTCACCGCGATGGTGAGCGGCGAGCCGGCCTCGATCCAAACGGCTTCTCCGACCCTTTGCAGCATCACATCCTCACGGCCGCCGATCGACACCGTCGCCCATGCAGTCAGGCCGCCTGACACGGTGTACCACTCATCAATGCCGGCCAGCACCAGGCTGCCTGAATCGGCTGCAAGGCCGCTCAGCGTGAACGTCGCGTCGTCACCCCACGAATCAATGGCATGTGACGTGAACGCCATGCTGGCACCGCGGCGTGCCTCATGGGGCGACACGCGCGTATGCATCTGGAAGACGTCATCCTCCTCAAAGAAGGTCTCGGTCAGGTCAAGGGACGTCGCCCCGTCCAGTTCGTGCACGCGTTCCTCGCCACCGGTTGCAAGCGACATGGCGGCCACCTGCACCGGCCCAGCGGGCATGACACCACCATGACCAGGAACCGCCCCGAAGGCGAGCCCGCTTGAGAAAACCACGACACTCATCCGTCTGCACGCTGGCATACCCACGCCCCTTGTCTCCGCCCCTTGTCTCCGCCCCTGGTC
>CAZSSV010000256.1:1678-3928 GCA_964609425.1 uncultured Isosphaeraceae bacterium
TCCACCCCTGGTCTCCACCCCTGGTCTCCACCCCTGGTCTCCACCCCTGGTCTCCACCCCTGGTCTCCGGCACCGACCAGCGTCCCTGCCAGTTGAAGACCCCAGTGCTTCCTGATCCCTCACCCCATGCGTGAGGCAGGCCATCAACGTGGGGCGCTCCCCCACGCATTGGCCCCTCAACTTCGAAATGTCCCCAGATTCGGACTGTTTGGGTGTGCGGCGAGCGCGGGCAGGAAGGTGTGGCAAGACCGGTGATCCAGATACCCGGCGTGGTATGCGAGCGGTCCCGGCACCCTGTCTCACCAGCCGGCTATGGTGCTGATCGAAACCCACGGCTGGCTCGCCGCGCGGCCGCGCCGTCCGAATCCGAATGTCGAGGCCGCAGGCAGCGGACGTTTGAGAAGCATGTCAACCGAGTCGAATGGACATCGAGCCTGGGCAGTCACGGTGAGGCCCTTGCCTCGCCCTCCTGCTCGCCTCATCGCCTGCTCGGTTGAATACGATTCTTGAACCGCCCGAAACACGGCTTGCTCAATCGGGGTGACAGGATTTGAACCTGCGACCTCGTCGTCCCGAACGACGCGCTCTACCAAGCTGAGCTACACCCCGCGTGCGCGGTTCCGGCCGGAAAAGATCGGCCCGCTTTCGCGGGCACTCGGGAATGGGCGCGGGAGGATTCGAACCTCCGAAGGCGAACGCCAACAGGTTTACAGCCTGTCCCCTTTGGCCACTTGGGTACACGCCCTGAGGAACGGGGAAGGGTACCGGATGGCCGCCGGAGGGGCAAGACTGCGGTTCTCACGGCCGGTCCTGACCATCGCCCGACCAGGTGTCCCCATTGACGGCAAGGTGCGTCGCCGACGACGTGAGCGCCCACTCGGGCTCAACGCCAGGCTCGTCACCCGGACCAAAGTTCGGCCCCTCAAGCGGGTACTGCCTCCAGGTAATGCGCGACGGGAGCCAGACACCACCGCACCGAATGAACTGCTCCAGATTGGTTCGAGAGAGCGTGGCGCGACCCGCAAGGTCGAGCACGCGGTCGATTCGCCGGGGCCCAAAGTCCTTGGCCGGGTCGAGGTAGATCCAACACGGCCAGTCCCAGCCGATCCGCAGCACGACACACGCGACCCCGTCGACGTCCGCCGTCTCAGACTCGACGATCGCGGCACCGAAGGGAAGGCGATCAAGCATCAGCCCAAGGTCATGCTCGGCCGCCCGAGCGCAGCCACGCCGTCGATCACCGATGCACGCGCCCGCTCCGAGCCAACTGTCCTCCACCCCCAGAATCGAGGCACCGCCCACGGGCACCAGACGCTCGCCCATGCGAGCGAACCACACGCGGCCCTCGGCGCGCCGCCATCGCATGGCGGTGGAGTCCTGTGACGGGTCCACCATGGCCGCTCGGCTTGCACCCGTTTGACGCTCCGCCTGATCGGGCGACTGTGACCAGCGGGTCCACCACACGTGCGCATCCCCCGTCGCTCCCTTCGCCGTCTGCACGGTTTGATACTCGGCATCGAACCGCACAACCGCGTCACGTTTGGCATCGAACACCGCCTGGAGATTGTCGGTGCTGATCAAGGGCGGTGTGCGGCCGGCGTTCCAGGCGTCCACGATCTGCTTGGCGAGCCGCGGGCTTTGCTTGCGTCCTTGGGCCATCGCTTGAACCGACGCGTACAGCCCCTCGCTGGTCGCGGCACCCTCACCAGCACGCAGTCTCGCCAGCAGCGCATCGGACGACACCGCGGCTGGATCGCCTGGCAGCAGAAGCACCGAAGCAAGCCCTGCCAAACCCATCACGGCCGCCGCTCCTTCAGTGCAAAGGCAAAGACCGGCTGGGTCGCCACAACGTCGCCAAGGGCCGTTTCACGAAAGGTCACAACGCCGTCGAGACGCCCCTCACGCCCGCGTGGGCATGTCCAGACGAGCGAGACCTTCGTGGCTGAATCGCTTCGCGTCACCGCCGCGACCCGCAGCCCGGGCATCTCCGCCTCAGCCACTTCGAGGCAGGCGACGGGTATGTCCAGTGTCCGCTCAAGTGTCTGGCCAGGACGCCCGCATCCGATGAACGCGGGGCCTCGCTGGCCGGATAGGTCACGAATCCAGCGCAGCGGCACACGAGCCACGAGCCCGCCGCTCGGCTGCGCCCGCACTTCGATCGCGGCATCCAGAGACGCCCCACGCTCCGGCGCGACGTCATGAAGAACGCCAACATCACATCGCCACCGCGCGGCCTGCTCAGATGGTGTG
>CAZSSV010000257.1:0-2902 GCA_964609425.1 uncultured Isosphaeraceae bacterium
CTTGCGAGCTCAGGATGCGTTCGTGGTCAAACGGCGCGAAGGGCAACTCACGTGGGGCGGCACCCGTCGCGATGATGATTCGGTCGGCGGTGATGTGTTCGAGCAAGTCCTCGCCGGTTCCGTGATAGTAATCCGCGTCCGCCTTGAGAACATCGATGCCGCACGGGTGGTCACCGACCCTCCCGGCCGTAATGCGCGCGTGGCCCTGAATGTGCGTGATGCCGTTCTTCTTCATGAGGAAGGCGACACCCTTGTTCAGTTTCGAAGTGACACCTCGGCTCCGCTGCACTACAGCGGGCCAGTTCTGGGTCACGCCGTCGAACTCAATGCCCCACTCCGCTCCGTGGGTGACGGCCTCGTCCCACAGTTCGGCGTTGTGCAGCAGCGCCTTGCTCGGGATGCAGCCCCAATTCAGGCAAACACCGCCCAGGGCGTCTCGCTCAATGACGGCGGTCTTCATGCCGAGTTGGGCGGCTCGAATGGCACCGACGTAACCGCCGGGGCCCCCACCGATGACGACCAGATCAAAGTGCTTCTCAGATGCCACGGGTTGACTCCGTATGGGTGGACTGGGTCAGTGAGCACGGTCGGGCCCGGAAAACGGGGCATGGTACCCGGCTCAAGGCGAGCCCGGGCAATGTGGGATCGAGCCCTTCCCGCGCTTTGACGGCCCGGCGGCTCTGCCCGTAGGATCCCCGATCCTTCGGGCCACCCTTCGAACAGGACACCACGTGCGGACCGCACTCATCAGCGACATTCATGGCAACCTCGAGGCGCTCAACGTCGTCTTGGAGGACATTGATCGCCAGCGCGTGGACCGCATCATCTGCCTGGGGGACATTCTTGGCTACGGTCCGGACCCTGTGGCCTGTGTGGACCTGGTGGCTGAGCGGTGCGAGTGGTCGCTCCTGGGCAATCACGACTATGGCGCACTGTACGAGCCGACCAATTTCAACGCAGCTGCCGAGCACGCGGCCTATTGGACGCGGTCCCAGCTCGATCTGGAGGCCGACGAGGCCAAAGCCGCTGCGAGATGGGAAGTTCTGGGACGCCTTCGCGTACGGACGACGCTGGATGACTTCCTTTGCGTGCATGGGTCGCCGCGTCGCCCGATCAATGAGTACATCTTCCCCGAGGATGCCATCAACTCGCCACGCAAGATGGAACTGATCTTCGATCACGTCCCCGATAAGTGCCTTGTTGGTCACACGCATGTCCCGGGCGTGTTCACGGATGAGCCCGAGTTCTGGGGGCTCGACGATCTGGACGGCGCCGTCTGGAAGTTGGGCGGAGAAGGCAAGGCGATCATCAACCCGGGGTCGGTCGGTCAACCGAGAGACCTCGACCCGCGGGCGAGTTATGCGATTCTTGATTCCGATGCAGGCGAAGTCCGGTTTCATCGGCTCGAATACGACATCGATTCGGTTGTCGACAAGATCTATGCCGTACCCGAACTGAGCAATTGGCTCGGCGACCGGCTGCGCGAAGGACGCTGACACATGCCCGATCCACGTGGATCACAGGACCCGCGTGCCGCGGCCGCTGCACGCCTGCGGCGCATCGTGCCGCTTGCGGTTGGACTGGTGATCATTCTGGTGGTCATTCTGATCGCGACGGCGCCGCGAAGCGGCCGAGGCGTCGATGCCACGGCATCGGCGACAGACTCGTCCACCGCTGCCGTCGACCCGAATCAGCAGACACCGGCGCCGATCGATCAGCCGACCGCGGCGGCGCCCAAACCCGCACCACCGGCCGCCGCGCCGCCCGAGGCATCAAGTAAAGCCCCCGCCGTCCCCAGTGATGCAGATCAGGCGGATGGGGCCCGCTCCCCTCGCAGCCTGGACGGCCTGCATGTTGTTCTCCAGGAGGGTGAGCTTGCTTCGCCGCCCATGCTCGGCGGGCTGGATGATCCGAGCGCGGCCAAGATGCGTGTCGAATTCACACGGCGCGGCGGCGGGATCGAACGAATCACCTTTTCGGACATCTGGACGACGGCAGTGGCCAAGCGACGCGCCGCGGCCTGGTTTGCCGCGAAGGGCACGCCACGCGAAGCCGACCTGACGCCGCCCACGGACGGTGATCGGTATGTCTTGGCGACCGCGCCGGAAATCACCATCGGTGGTGCCACCGCGACGGTTGGCCCACTGGCTGCCGCCAATCTGTGGATCGGTCAGACGCGACTCAATCTCTGGCAGGCTGCGGCGTGGAAGAGCGAAGGGCCTGGTCGGTTTGTCGCCGAAGTTCAGAACGAAACGGGCGAACCGATTGCGCGCATCGAGCGATCCTGGACGCTTCAGGACTGGGATCTGACGCTCGATCAGCGCATCGTGAATCTGGCGGGCCAGGATCTCGAGGTGCGATTCTCTCAGTACGGACCACCCAACCTCGAGGCCGATCGCAGCCGCTACATGGATCGCCGGCGGTTCCGCTTTGGGTACCTGCTTGGTGAGACCATCGACCCAGAGCGTCTGGCCGGCGTCGTCGCAGACGGCAGCCTCCTGTTGGAACTGACCGATGTCACGGACCCGAGTGACCCGGCCGTCATGTGGCCTCAGCCCTCGGCCGTCGAGGAGGGGTTCACGCTCTCCTGGTTCGCATCGACCAACCGCTATTTCGCGCTGGCAATTCACCCGGTGCTCGACGCGGATGGCCGGGGGGACCTGTCTCTTGAGCCTGTGGTCGGCGAAATCACGCGATTTCTGCCTGCTGGACAGGACCCGGATGCCCCCCAGATATTGACGGTGACTTGGTGGCCGTCTGAAGCCACGAGCGCGACCGTGCCCTCGGGCGCGTCGAAACCACTGTCGATCGGCGTCTATGCGGGTCCACTCGAACACTCGATTCTCGCCGACCAACAGCCCTATCGCGCGCTGAACATGCAGGGCCTGATCCTGTACCAGAT
>CAZSSV010000257.1:2912-3899 GCA_964609425.1 uncultured Isosphaeraceae bacterium
GTCCAGCTTCTGCGCGATCTGCACGTTTCAGTGGCTGGCGCACCTTCTTCTCGCGGTGCTCGCGTTCTTCGACCACTGGATCGTCTTTGACTGGGGCGTTGCGATCATCCTGCTGGTGCTGTGCGTCCGCGCGCTGCTGCATCCGATCACACGCCGAAGTCAGATGGGCATGCAGAAGTTCGGTAAGCAGATGCAGCGCCTCAAGCCGGAGATGGACAAGCTCCGCGCCAAGCACGGCGACGACAAGAAGAAGATGCAGGAAGAGCAGATGCGGCTCTTCCGCGAGCACGGTGTCAACCCGCTGCAGATGCTCGGCTGCCTGCCGATGTTTCTGCAGATGCCCATTTGGGTGGCTTTGTACGCCGCGCTGTACTTCTCATTCGATCTTCGACAACAGCCGGCGTTCTGGGGTGTGTTCCAGGAGATTGGCGGCTGGCCATTTCTCGCCGATCTCGCCTCGCCGGATCACTTCTTCTGGGAATCGCCGGAGCCCTTCAAGTTCCTTCTCTGGAACGTGACCGGCGTCAATCTTCTTCCCATTCTCATGGGCGTGATTTTCTTCTTCCAACAGAAGTACATGACGCCCAAGACCGCCATGTCGCCCGAGCAGGAAACGCAGCAGAAGATCATGCGTGTGATGATGGTGGTGCTGTTCCCGGTCATGCTCTACAGCGCGCCTTCCGGCCTGACGCTGTACATCCTGACATCCAGCAGCATCGGCATCATGGAGAGTCGCCATATCCGCAAGCAGGTTGACGCGATGGATCTCGATGCGATCGCGCCAGTGGCCAAGCCTGCCCGCGCCCAGGGCAAGTCCGCGAAGGATCCACAGTCGCGGGCCTACGCAAAGATGATGGATCGCCGCAAGCAGAAGAAAAATCGAGGGCCAGACAAGCGATTCAAGAGGCGCAGGTAGCGAGGCGCCGACCTCGGATGGACAACGTGAGCACGATTGTCGCAGTGTCGTCGCCTCCCGGCGCTTCTGTA
>CAZSSV010000258.1:0-3892 GCA_964609425.1 uncultured Isosphaeraceae bacterium
CACCCGTCAGAATCAGTTCCCCGTCGGCCTTCAGAGTCATCAGATTGTCTGCGGTAGACGCGCCCGTCAACTGCTTCCAACGAAACGAATCCGTACCCCCGCCCGTGTCCGTGTTCCAGAAGGAAACATCCCGCTGACCACCAGTTGTATTCCACCCGACAGCCAGATGATTGCCTGCCGTTGGATACAGTCCCGAGGCGTTGATCGACCCCATGTACGCCCAGCCAGTGTTCTGCGTGAACGTGCCGTCAACCGTCAACGTGTCCGCTGACTCATCCCACTCCATGTATCTGGAAGCGGTCGCCCCGAAGAACTTGACATCGTGACCTGTCCCGTCCACACCGACAGTCACCGCACCCTTGAACGTCGGAGAAGTATCCCAAGCCGACGTACCAGTACCAGTCCCCATCAACACCGCATCAGCAACCGGCGTCGAAGAACCCGTACCAACCTTCGTCTCCAACGCAATCGCCGCACCATGCACATTGACGTGCATCACATCATGCTCTTTGCCGGAACTGTCCAGGTCATCAGTCGAGCTGATGTCCGTTCGGAGCGTCCCCCCCGAAGTATCAAGCGAGGTCGGATAAGAAGTAGCCACAGCTCAAAACCTCACGGAGTCAAATCCAGCGTCCAAATACCAGACGCATTCCAGGTAATCGAAAACGTCCCATTCGCAGACGAATAGTCGCCGCCGAAATCAACCAGACACACCAACGGATCACTCGTCAACGTGTCGTCATAAACCACCGCAGCACGGGCACTAGAAATCGTGGAAGTCGTCCACGACACATCCGCCGCATCAAACTTGATCGTCCCCGACGACCCCGTAAGCGTCACCGAAGTCAACGCCGACCCGCCAGCCGTGTACCCCGTCCCCGACACCTCATTGGCCGACAGATCCGACCAATGATCATGCGAATCGAAATCCGGCGTGGACGAGTTCGTCACCATCGCGCACTTGAACGTGTCCGAACCCGTGTTCACCGCCAGCTGTGTTGCATCCAACACATCCAGGAACGTCGGCACAAACAAACCGCTTGCCGTAACAGCCATCAGCCGTCACCTTCCTTGAGCACCCTGAGCTCCACCGACTCCGGCACGACCTTCGCGTCCACACGGCCGTCCCAATGCTCCACCTGCACACCACCGACACTGCCGTCGGAATCACGGCGCACAACCTTCGCCTCAGACGTACCACGGCGACGCAACACCGCGACAGACGAATACCGGCCCATCATGCTCCTCTCTCGAGGTGTGGCGTCGCCCCCCCGGCCCCTGCCCGAACCAGGGGGGCGACGAACACCATGTGGATCAGCGGCTAGTTGGAGCCGATGCTGATGGCGGACTCGATGCGGTACAGTGCCTCCCCGCGGAAGACGCCGTAGCCAAGCATGGCGTACCAGCCGATGGGCTGGAAGCGGCGCAGACGGTCCGTGACCGGGCCGAACTCCACGGACGGATCCGGTCCGAACATCGTCGAGAACGCCTTCGCAAGTGCCTGCTGGCCCATGATCAGCGTGCCATACGCGTCCACGGTGCTGGCACCACCGTCGGCGACGAGCAGCGCCCGAGGCGTCGAAATGAACCGGACACCGTCGAAGGTGCCGATCTCGCCGGAACGGACACCGCCGGCATCCTGCCGGATCTGGAACGACCGCAGATCAGCGGTGCCGGTGGCACCGATGAAGTCGTACACAACATCCGGGTGGATGAACCCGACATAGGAGCCGCCGTCCCACGTCGGCACCGCAGCGCCACGCAGGTTCGCGACGGCCTCGCGAATCGAGTTGGAAGTGATCGTGTCCGACGCCGTGAGCGCACCTCGGCTCGTCTGGCCGATGTACTTGACGTTGGTGGTGTCGGCGTAGGCGACATCAGCAACGACCTGGTCAAGACTGTCGGCTGCGTTGTAGCCAACCAGATTGGCGAGGTCAGAGTTGATGTTCAGGTACGACTGGCCTCGAACTGCCGCCGTCGACTCCACGGCGTTGCCGTACTCGGTCAGGTTCACGGTCACCGTCGCATCCGACGCAGCGACTGGCGTCACGTCGGAAGTCTCGGTCAGTGCGGATGTGGCCTGAGCCAGATCGCTGTACTTCACGAACGTGACGCCCGACCCACGATGAGACTGTCTCGTCGCCCTCACTGTGGCGAAGTCTTCGTGGAGGGGCTGGGCACGGAACGCAAAATTTGCGAGCTGAGAAAAGGCCACCTGGTCTGAGCTCAGAGAGCTCTTCTGGGTGTAAGCCATTTTGTGCTGTTACCTCGAAAGGGTTGTCGAGGACTCAGCCCTGCACATCGAACTCGTACCCCTCAGAACGCATCAAAGCCTTCAACTCCTCTGCGTTCGAGGTGGCGGCGATCCGGTCATTCAGATCCGGGTTCGCCACCGGCTGCCCCTGCAAGCCCGCATCAGCAACACGCTGCTGCGCCGCCAACTCCAGGTTCATGGCCTGCGCCTGACCCGGTGTCTGCGCCGGCTGGCCCGTCCCCGCCTCGGAAATAAATCCCGCTTCGAGAGCCGCCTGCCGGATCACATCAGCATCAACGTCGCCGTCGTAGCCCTTCACGAAGTAGGACTGTCGGGCGTCGGCTGGGTCGATTCCCGCTTGGCGAAACGCCTCAGTGCGTTTCAACCCTGCAAGCTCCGACTCCAGTGCTTCTGCTCTGGCCTCTGCGTCCTTCGCCCGGTCCTCCAGGACCCGGCGGAAGTTCCGCTTCGGTTCGCCGTCTTCAACGATGTCGTCGGACTGTTCCTCGTCCATCTATGTCCCTCTCCACTCGCCGATTCCGCACCCGGAAGTGGAGGACGACCGGGTGGTCGGTGCGCCGGCAGCTCACGCAATGTGGGCAGGGACATGCGGCCGTTGGCGTCTGCGAGTCACGATAGCACGCGAATCACACCCTTGTAATACGAAAACGCTGTTGGCCTCTAACCGCCCGCTGGATGGTGCTCGATGAAGTCGCGGAACGCCTCGGGTGAGTCCAAAACGACCGTGATACCGGCAGGCAACGCCGCGTCGCCGCCGCTGATGGCGACATAGAGGCCGGTCACAGCGACGACCAGAGCGGTGACTGCGCCGAGGAGCCGGACAGCGTTCGACACCGGGATCGTGAAATGCGCTAGTTCGCGGTTCCCAGCCCGGTGTAGCCGGACCTGGTGAACGCCGGACCGCCGGAACCGGAGAACTCGGCGACACGACGCTGACGCCGCTCCTCAGCCTTCATCGCGGACTCCACATCCAACCCGAACTCGGCTTCGATCAGCTCGCCGCCAGTCAGATCATCCGTTTCAGACGCGGTTTCTTCCGCGAGTGTGGAACCGGCCACTGCCTGAAATCCCCTGCGAGCCTGTGTCTCAGTGACCCCCGTCGCGGAAATCCGCTCGGCGGTCTGGCGGTCGATCGAACCAAATCCGACATCGGTGGCTGCTGCCCCGATCCGGGCGGTGCCGAATCGTTCACGCTCCTCGAAGATGTTTGCGGCCTTCTCCGGGTCCAGGTAGTAGGCGGTGAGGTCTTGCTCTGTGATCTGATAGTAGTCGCGCAACTGGGTGGCAACGTCGGCGTTGGCAGCCATCGCAGCCTCAGCAGCGAGGCCCACCCTCTGCGAGAACTCCTGCGGCGACACATCGCCGGCGATCAGATTCCCGAAGTCGGACGGGTCGTCGTAGAACCCGGCCGGCATGCCGTACATGGACAGGATCGAGGCGTACTGGCGTTCAAGCTGAATGTAGGTGCCTTCGTCGACGGCACGGCCCGCATCAGCGAGGGCTTGCATCGCCGGGAACCGGTCCGCATACGACTGCGATGTCTGCACCCTTGCCCATACGGCGTCCATGTTGCCGGTGGACTGCCAGGCACCGATCAAGTCGAGGTCCTGGTCGTCG
>CAZSSV010000259.1:0-3864 GCA_964609425.1 uncultured Isosphaeraceae bacterium
GTTCGATCAACACCATCCGCCGTGTTCCGGGCCGCCCCGGTCGCCTTGACGCCCTGGCCATGGATCCTCGGCGGCGTAGGCTTTGTCGGCTTCAGTTTCAGCGTCATGCTCATCGGCGCGGCGCCGGTCCTGATCCTGTCCGCCCTAGGGACCGTAGCAGAAGCAGGCACGATGGCCGTCATCGTCCAGATCAACAGCCTCCTGATCGTGTCACTGACAGCCATCACCAGGCTCTATGCGCCTCGGCTCGCCGCAGCTCTGGAGGAAGGCAGTCCGCAACGAGCCGGCCGCATCAGACGCTTGATGAACCTGAGCATCCTTCCGATCGTGCTGCTGTACCTGACCGCGTGTATCGGCTTTCACGACACGATCCTCGGCGCCTTTGGGGCGCAGTATCGGAGTGCTGGCAGCGCCTTGACGATCGCTGCAGTCGCCATCTCAGCTCAGGCCTTCGCGTATCTGGCGCCCTGGGAGCTTCAGTTTCGCGGACAACAGCGATTCGTTCTGACCGTCGCATCCATTGGCACCGTCCTCGGCATCGCCGCCATGGCGGGGCTCGCATGGTGCTTCGACCTCCGTGGTGCGGCGGCCGGCCAGGTCGTCATGGTCATTCTGATCTTCCTTCCCCTGCTGGTACGGACCAGGCGATGGCACCGCCGTGACCTGCAAGCACAGCAGCTCGCATGAGTACCGCACGCCATCTCGGACCATGCTCGGCCATCGGAATCTGCGCCGCGTCCATGATTGGCTCCGGGATCTTCACGATCACTGGGTTGATCGGACCCGCACTCGGATCAGACTTCAACGTCATCCTTGCGTGGATTCTCGCAGGTGTGCTCTCGCTGGCTGGTGCCCTGACAGTCTCAGAGCTCGCATCAAACAGGCCAGTACCCGGAGCGCTCTACATCGCGGCACGCGAAACGCTCGGGCCCCGACTCGGCTTCGTCAATGGTGTCGTGACCGTACTGGTGGGGTACATTGCAGCGTCCGCTTTCATCGCCACGGTGCTCGGAACGTACGTCGCATCCCTGCTCCCTCAGATGCCGCCCGTGCTCACCGCCCTGCTTCTGGTTGGAACGATCACAACGCTTCACGGACGGTGGCTTCGGTCCGGCGCCCGCGTGAACGACGGCATGGCAGTACTCAAGATTGCCGTCCTGCTCATCTTTGCTGTCGCCGGAATGCTTGTCGTTCCTGCCTCACCCATCGACGCCCCCGACACGCTGACGCCTCCGGCTCCATGGTCGGCCGCCATGGGCGCCGCCGTCGTTTCGATCAGTTTCGCATACCTCGGGTGGAGTGCCGCCGCAGACGTCGCAGGCGAGCTCAAACATCCGGCCCGGTCCATTCCCTTGAGCATCCTGGGAAGTGTCGTTCTGGTGACTGTGCTGTATGTCATGGTCAACATGGCGTTCCTTCGAGCCATCGCGCCAGCGGCGATGATCGACCCTGCAACCGGCGAACCCATGGCCGACATCGGCGCCGTCGCCTCGACAGCGCTCTTCGGAGAGGCCGTCGGCACGCTCATGACGCTCGCGATCATCGCGATTCTCCTCTCAACGCTGAGCACGATGCTCTTCACCGGTGGCCGGGTGTTGCTCTCCATGGCCAACGAAGGCGAAGCGCCAGCCGCGCTCGCTCGGCGAGGGCCTTATGGGGCTCCGACCTTCGCAATCTGGGCTCAGGCGCTGCTCATCGTTCCATTCATCGCCCTGCCGACGCTTGGCGGATTGCTCGAGTACATCGGTCTGTTGATCACGTTTGCCGCCTCGATGTCGGGGCTCGCCGTGCTCGTCCGTAGGGCACGCGGGGAGACACGCGTCTGGAGCATGCCGCTGCACCCGATTCCGGTGGCCGTCTTCCTGTCGCTTTCGGCGTGGTTGGCCGTGACCGCCACCATCGACACACCGATGACGGCCCTCTACAGCGGGACAACCCTCCTGGTCATTGTCATGTTGAGGCCCCTGCTCACGCGCCAGGCCTGATGGCCTTCAACGGTGGTTGAGGCGGCCCAGCGTCACGCCGGCTGTGGACGCCGGCGTGCGGCCCGCCCTTGCATCGAACGCGCCGCCCATCTGTGATCGACACGGCAACGGGTTGAAGCCCACGCGGTCCCGCGCGCCGCATCACACACGCGTGACCTTCGACCCGTGCTCATGGACGGCCTCCAACCTGGCACGACCGAACGATGCGAGGGTCGCCCCCCGTGATGATCGCCGCCGGGAGGTCCTCAGCGGTAACGCCCTCGATGAGCGGATGATCCAGGTCCAGGGCCAGGAAGTCTGCTGCAAGCCCCGCCTCGATCACGCCAACCGGGAGCCCGAGCGAGGCAGCGCCGCCCCGAGTCGCCATATCCAATAGGGGCGTCCCGATACCGCCGCTCGGCCCTACGCATGCCCCTCGCCTGCCGTCTCGCAGACGCTGCCCGTACTCGCACAATCGCATTTCCTCAATCATGGAGATCCGCGCATTGGAGTCTGATCCCAAACAGATGGACGCGCCGCGTGCTCGCATGTCCGTCACATCCGCAATGCCGTCGCCGAGGTTGGCCTCGGTGAGCGGGCACAGACAGACGTGGGCGCCTGTCGCTGCGTACTCGGCCATGTCGCCTGAATCCGTGTGCGTACAGTGGACCGCCGTCATATCGGGACCGGGGTCCAGCCGGTCGAGGACCAATCGCATGGGCGTGCATCCGTGCGCATCCCGGCAGGCCTGAATCTCGGCGGGCTGTTCCTCAAGGTGAAGATGAACGACCAAGCCACGGCGATCGGCCTCGGCACGGACTTCGGCCGCCACGTCGATCGGAACGGCGCGAAGTGAGTGAATCACGACACCCACCGACTGCCGCTCCGACCGGCAGGCGGAGTGGGCGCGATCGAAGGCCCTCCACCATGTGTCCAGATTCCCGCCGTCGAATCTCCGCTGCGCCCCTGAGATCGGTTGTCTGAATCCTCCGGAGAGGTACAGCGCGTGCAGGAGAACGATCCGAATTCCAGCATCCTCCGCCGCGGCCAACACCGCTTCATCGAGCGCAAAGTCAAGCCCGGCGTCCGAATGGTGGATGTAGTGAAACTCTCCCACGCTCGTCATGCCGGAATCGATCATCTCCGTGAAGGCGCGGAGGCTGAGCGCATGGGCGGACTCGGGCGTGAGCGTCTCTACGAGCCCGTACATCGCTTCTCGCCACGACCAGAAGTCGTCGATGGGATTGGTGAAGGTTTCTCCCTGCCCGCGAAGTCCTCGCTGGAAGGCGTGACTGTGGGCATTGACGAATCCGGGAAGGACCGCGGAAGCCGGATCGGTCGGCGCTTCGGAGGTACGCCGCACTGAGGCAATGCGATCCCCCTCAACGTTGATCTCGATGCCCTCCTGAAAGGCCCCGTCAACCCATGTGTACTTTGGTCGCAGGGTTGTGCTCACCCACCACCTCCACACCGCGCCGCGATCAGCCGGGACATGAGTTCTCGCGATCGCTTCATATCGTCCATCGGAACATACTCATCCGGTCGATGGGCCACCGCGATATCGCCCGGTCCAAAGAGCACACACTTCATGCCAAGTCGGCCCAGATGACCGCCATCGCTGCAGTAGGACACACCGATGTCCTGGTCCTGTCCCACCAGTGCCCGGCATGCGACCTCAATGTCCGCGCCCCGCTCCGTACACATCGGTGGATTGTCATTGAAGAGATCGAGTGACCAGCCGAGCGGCCACCCTTCCAACGAAGCGTCAATGGCCGCGCGTACGCCGTCGAGCACAACACCGGCGTCCTGATCGGGCAGTACGCGCAATCCGCAGTCCACCGCGGCTTGGTCGGGTATGACATTCCACGCGGTGCCGGATCGCAGTCTGACGGGAGCGAGT
>CAZSSV010000260.1:0-3850 GCA_964609425.1 uncultured Isosphaeraceae bacterium
GGTGAGGCCGCCGAGATCCGAGGGCTCACCGGCTACGCCATCTACCGCATGGTTGCCCCAACGGGAGCGGGGCTGGAGAGCGCCGGTGAGCAGGCAACGGGCGCGTCCGAAGTCGGGTTTCCCGCGGACTTCACCTTTGAAGACGTGGAGCCCATTGGATCGGTGTCCTACGGACGGACCGAATTCGTCGACGAAAACGTCGAGGCAGGCACCAGTTACCTCTACGCCGTCGCTGCGACGGGCCCGGGCAACACGTTGTCCCCGCTTGCAGTGGCGGGCATGGCTGTGACCGCCAAGATGCAGTTCTTCAACGCGGGCAAGTTCTGGTTCCTGATCATCATGTTGGTGATCAGCCTGGTCATCATCGGGTTCGTGTGGCACGCCAAGCGGGGCGGCGAAATCAAGGTGCGGGCCATCGCTGGCCTCGAGGCTGTGAGCGAAGCGGTCGGCCGCGCGACGGAGATGGGTAAGCCTGTGCTCTTTGTCCCCGGCATTCTGGACATCAATGACATTCAAACGGTGGCCGGCATCACCGTGCTTTCCAACGTCGCCAAGACTGCGGCCCAGTATGACGCTCAACTCAAGGTGCCGACTGCCCGCTCACTCGTCATGACGACGGCCCGCGAGACTGTTGAAGCGGCCTACCTCGGACAGGGCCGCCCGGACGCCTACAACGAGGACAACATCTACTACCTCACCGATGAGCAATTCGGCTACACAGCCGGCGTGCAGGGCGTGATGGTGCGAGAAGAGCCGGCGGCCTGTTTCTATATGGGTGCGTTCTACGCCGAGTCGCTCATTCTCGCCGAGACGGCCAATTCCATCGGGGCCATCCAGGTCGCCGGCACCGCGATGCCGTCGCAGTTGCCGTTCTTTGTTGCGGCGTGCGACTACACCCTGATCGGCGAGGAGTTCTTCGCGGCATCTGCCTACCTCTCACATGACCCCGAACAGCTCGGGTCGCTCAAGGGGCAGGACATCGGCAAGGTGATTGCGGCGTCCCTGCTTGTCGTCGGCTGCGTCATTGCCACGCTCGCCGTGACGCTCGATAGCTGGCGAAGCTGGCAGATCGCCGAGTTGTACATCAAGGACAACATCCTCGGGAGCGAAGGGCTGTTGCCAAACGAAGACAAGGTGAGAATCATCGACGCCGACATCGCCGCCGAGTTTGAGTCACTTTCTCAGCAGCCTGACGGTGCGGGAGGTGATTCGTGATCGCCAAACGAACCATTCCACTCTTCATCGCGGCGCTCGTTGGCGTGCTGATGGTGGCCACTTACTTTGTCCCCTACACCGAGCAGTGGGGGGCCGACGCGATGGAGATGTTCATCATCCTTGCGGCGGCCGCCATGGTCCTCGGCGCAGGCAATCTGCTTCTCCTGAACCTCTCCAAAATCTCGAACCAGCGGCCCGGCTGGGGGTATGCCGTCATCACGCTTGTGGCCTTTGCCGCGACGCTCATCATCGGCATGTTCAAGATTGGCGCGTTTCCCACGGCGTCGGCACCCGACAATGCGTGGACGGCACCGGTGGTGCAAGAGGGTTCGCCCTTCTGGTGGATCTACCAGTACTGGATCGTCCCGCTGACTGCGACGATGTTCGCGATGCTGGCCTTCTACATTGCGTCGGCGGCCTTTCGTGCGTTTCGCGCCAAGAACATTGAGGCAACGCTTCTCCTGGGCACCGCATTCATTGTGCTGCTCGGGCAGGTGTATGCGGGTGTGTGGCTCACCGACTTCCTGCCCACACTCGAGTCCTATGTAGATGGATTTCCCGACGCCAGCCGCGACTTCGTGCTTGCCGTCGGCATGCAGGTCAAGTCGGGGGTGCCTCTTGATGCCATGGTCGTGAACGGCGTGGCCTATGCCGACATGACTGCCGAGCATCACGATCTTGCGCTGCAGACCAGCAATTACATCGGCGGGTGGTGGTACCAACTGCTGAACGGATTGAGGCTCGAAAACCTCACCCAGGTGATCCTCGACGTGCCTCAGAAGGCCGGCAACCGAGCGATCATGATCGGTATTGCCCTGGGCATCGTGTCCACCTCACTCAAGGTCATCCTCGGCGTTGACCGTTCATACCTTGGATCGGCGGACTGACCCATGCTGAATCTCCTCCGCAATCTCGATCGCCGGCTGATCTTCCTCATCATGGGGCTCGCGGTTGCCATACCGGTACTGCTTCGCTTCGAGCCGCCGTCGGAAGTGACGATGATGGATCAGAGCGTGTTCGATGCCGTCGAAGATCTTCCGGACGGCTCCCGGGTGCTGCTGTCCTTCGACTTCGACCCCGGCTCGCAGGGCGAACTGCTCCCCATGGCCATGTCGTTCACCCGGCACCTCGCAGAAAAGAAGCACAAGATCTACTTCATGTGCCTCTGGCCATTGGGCGAGCCTTTCATTGAGGACGCCATGAAGCTCCTCGAAGAGGAGTACCCCGATCTGGAGTACGGCAAGGATTACATGTCCTTCGGCTACAAGCCCGGCGGCGAGGCTGTCATCAAGAACATCATTGTCAATTGGAAGACACTGTTCATCACGGACTCTCGCAAGCAGGATCTCGACGAGATTCCGATGACCGCCAACATCAAGTCGGCCAAGGCGATGAACCTGCTCATCAGCATCAGCGCCGGTGACCCGGGCACGAAACAGTGGATTCAGTATGCGGCGACCCCGGCCAAGCTGCCCATGGTGTCGGGCTGCACCGGCGTTCAGGCACCGCTGTTCTACCCGTACATTCCCGATCCGCTCAACGGCCTCCTCGCTGCCATCAAAGGGGCGGCGGGCTACGAGAAGATCATGGGCGACGCCTATCCGGCACTCAAGACGCCCGAGTTTGTGAAGGCGAGATTCTCATCGACGGCCGCCCAGCAGCGGATGGGCCCGCAGTTCGTGGCGCACCTGCTGATGGTGGGCCTGATCCTGCTTGGCAACCTGATCTTCTTCATTGATCGCAATCGAGGTGCAGCATGAGCCAGCACGACACGACACACGTACCCGGAACGAGCGGTGGCGGGCTGATCGGCTGGCTCATCGGTCTGGCGATCATCGTGGCCGGGATGGCCGTGGCCGGAGCCGTGCTTGATGCAGGCCAGGTCTGGGTGGTGCCCGAGACGCAGTCGTACGTGGCGACCGGAGGCACGGCCGACGTGCCGGCTGGCTGGGTGCTTGCTGCGAGCGACGCGGGCAAGGCCGCGTTGGGCGATGGCGGCGCTGAAGCAGCGTGGGTCAAGGTGACGCAGCTCCCCGCTGGTCTGCCGGAAGCGGACCGCCCTGCCGGCGCCGTTCTGTCCGTCAACCGCACCATCGGCGTCTGGATCGCCGCGCTGCTGACGCTTTGCATCATGTCCTTCCTTCTCGGCGACAACCCGTTCTATAAGACGGCCGAGGCACTCGTTGTGGGTATCTCCGCGGCGTACTGGATGGTCTATTCGTTTTACACGGGCATCGTGGACAAACTGCTGGTCAACCTGTTCCCTGGTCTTGTCCGGACGTGGACGACGCCAGGCCTTGCAGACGACTATGACTGGCACTGGATCTACATCATCCCGCTGATCCTATCGATCATGCTCATTTGCCGGCTCCTTCCCAGCGGTGGATGGATTGCGAGGTGGCCCCTGGCGTTCATCATCGGCGCGACGGCCGGCTTCCGGCTGCTCGCCCACCTGGAGTCCGACTTCCTGTTGCAGATCAAGGGCACGATCACATCCCTGTGGGCGGTCAACAGTGCCGATCAGTTTCAGTTCTGGCCCTCTGTTGGGGCCGTCGTGATTCTGCTCAGTGTGCTGGCGTGTCTGGTGTACTTCTTCTTTTCGATGGAGCACAAGGGCGTCGTGGGCAAGACGGCG
>CAZSSV010000261.1:0-3840 GCA_964609425.1 uncultured Isosphaeraceae bacterium
TGATCGATGATGTTGGCGACCCCCTCGGCGGCGGACACGACGCCTCCGCCGACGCTCGATCCGAATATCTTGTCCAACATGGTCTACTCCACGATCTCAAAATGCACGAGGTCGTCGAAACCGTTATCCCGGACCTCGGTGTCGCTGTCCCAGTCACCGCCCCAGCGGAGATCGACACCCATCGTCTTAGCGGTCGCGAGGACGTATCCGGCGAACAGCGTTTGCCGCTCCCGGTCATCCCAGACGACCGGATAGGGCGTCACGTCGACGGCCAAGGACGGCACGGTGTTGTGCTTGCCGTTGGGCCAGCGGACCTTGCTCTTACCCTCCTCGACCATCCGGTTCTGCCGTTCCTTGTCCCGATGACCCTCGAGGATGGTGCAGTCGAAATGCCTGATCACCTCGTGGAACACTCTCTGCAGGCGCGGATCACAGGTGCCGAGCCTGGAGAGCGACTTATCGGAGAAACTCGGCATCAGTGACCTCCGAACAGCTTGAGCTTGATGGCGATGCCGGCGATCAGCGCCAGGATCAGTCCGGTGGTGACGAGGCGCACCGCGGTCTGCCAGGCGGTGTGCCTGGCGATGCGAACGGCGCCCAGCAGCGAGCGCAAATCGCGAATGTCACTCGCGGCCTCTTCGTCGACGAGGCCGACGTCAGCCAGCGCCCGCTTGGCGCCGCGTTCAGCGGCCAGTTCCAGGAGTTGCTCGAACTCCTCTTCGGGCATGATGACATGCCCGTCCTCCATGGTTGGACGGTTCATCCGATTTTCCTTTCGATGTTTGGGGGGTCTTAGCGGCGACTCGCCGCCCGATCAGGTGTCGCGTCTCATCGGACCATCGATGGCGACGGCGACTTTCCCCGTGAGCATCCAGAGGGCGCCCGTGAGCATGGCGAGGTTGTAGGTGAAGCTGTTATCGCAGCCGCGACGCCAGTACTCGCCCTCGAGATACATGCAGGCACCCTTGCAGAGCTGGACCACGGGGCAGCGCCGGCATTCCTCGCGCAGCGACCAGTGCGTCGCCGTCGTCAGGCGAACCTCGTCGAGGGTTTCGACATGCCCGATCCGATGCGCGGCATCGCCGGTGTTCTGGCAGGTGTAGACGTTGCCCTTGAGATCGACCGCAATGTTGTCTTCGCGGTCCATGCCGCACTTCTGGCCAAGCGTCGAAGCGGGCCGAGCCTGGGCCAGGGAATTGAACCAATCCTGAAGCTTCATCCAGACGGTCGAGACGGTGAGCGCCCTGCCGTCCATGATCTCACCGAGGAGCGCCAAACGGATCTGCTTGTGCTCCTCGTCCGTCGCCGGCGAGAGCATGAGTCCACCCGGGTCGTAGGGAAGCAGCAACTCTTCGCTACCAACCACAACGGATTGGTCGCCCATCGTTTCGACGAACCACTCGCGTGCCGCAGCAAGGCTATGGTGGTCTCGGGTCAGGACCACATTGAACGAGACCTTGCCCTTGGGATGCAGGCGGGCGAACAGCGCGCGTATCGCCGCTGCCTTTTCCGGGTCGTCGAACGGGTCGGGTCCCCGCAGGGCCTGTCCAGGCCCGTCGTGGGAAACCGCGACGGCAAAGTCCAGGCGGTCAAGCCAATCAATCCTTTCTTCGTCGAAGACCGAGCCGTTGGTGATGACGGAGAGCTCGGCGTTCGGCCACCGGGCCTTGATGCCCTCGGCCAAGGGTTTCAGCTTCTTCCAGTAGACGAAGGGCTCTCCGCCCCAGAATTGGACATTGGTGCCGGCGCCCTTGCCGTCCCTGCCGCCGTCCCACCAGGAATCCAGATTGGCGAGAAATCGGCCGACGTCGGCGAGGTCGGTCGGTTCTTCCTGGCCGACCTGGCTCGCCTGACCGCAATAGGCGCAAGAGTAGTTGCAGCGAAACCCCAGCGAGACCTTGAGCTTTCGAACGCTATGCGTTTTCAGACCGGGTCGGTCAGGGCTCAAGGCCGTCGCCGTGTCCCACTCCCTTTCGTCCGCATAAACGAAACCGGCCGGGGAGAGATCCACCGGCCGGCCGTCTTCGTGGGTCAGGAGAGACGCGTGCGGGTCATAAAGGAGCCGCTCGGTCGAGCCATCGGGTCCTTGCAGCGTGATGGTGTAAATCGGCAATGGGTGCTCCCTCCTGTTCGGCAATCCAGGCGAATAGGTCGTGTTTGGCCTTGGCGAGCCGGCAATCGACATCGTGGGTCTGCGATAGGTGACAGTTGCCCCGGCACCAGCGGTTGATAGGGCAGTGTCGGCATTCGGCGGTATCGACGAACCGGTGGACGTGCCTTAGCGCCGCTGCGGTCTCGGGCGTTTCCGGCACCGCCTGGAACAGGTGGCCGGTCCGCAGGCTCCGGCGGACCGAATGGTGGCAGCCATAACGATTGCCGGCGAGATCGACCGATACGTGGTCGTCGGCGTGGCAGAGGGGCGCCGGCGGCCGGGAGGGCGCGCCGAGGGCTTTCCGCCATTTCGCGAGATGGCCTTCGAACATGCCGTGGGCATGGCGGTGGCCATCGAGACGAAGTCGCGCGAGTTTTCGAAGATGCGGCATGTGGCGATCGAGATCGGCGTGGGTCAGGTAGTAGGCGGGATCGCAGCCCTCCGTTGCCCGCACCCAGTGGACATAGGGAAAGAAAGGTCGCCCGAAACGTCGCTCCAGCCGGTCGAGCTCCCCGAACCACGGCCAGGCGAACAGGTTCTGGTGCGTGAACAGGAACGAAATCGCCGAGTTCTTGAGCCGTGCAACCTGCTCCCATCTGGGCTCGCCGAACGGCTGATGCTGGCTCACCACCACATAGGCGTCCCAGCGATTGAGGGCTTCGACGTGCCGATCCTCGATCAGGCTGCCATTGGTGACCAGCTTGACGAAGGTGAGAGGAACGCCGGCCGCGACGAGCGCCTCGTGGATCGCCTCGATGGCTTCCCAATAGAGCAACGGCTCCCCGCCCCAATAGGCGACCTCGGTAATGCCCTTCGCTTTCACATAGGGAACGACCCGGTCGACGAAGTCCTCGACCGGGTGCCGGCGCCTCTCCGCATCGCCGCCCTTGGGGTCCTGGAGGCAATAGGCGCAGCGGAAGTTGCAGGCATAACCGAGAAAGATGTTGAGCACGGGTTCAGGCCGCCACGGAATCCGCCACCCGGATCTTGGCCTCCGCCACGCCACTGAAATGACGGAACCCGGCCTTCAGGCGGACGGTGTCGCCCGCCTCGAGGCCGAGCGCCATGAAGCGAAACGATGCCGTGCCCGCGTCGGCGCGCACACGCTGGTGCGGCAGGTATCCGCCAGTGGCCTCGAGGAAGATCTCCGGCGCGGCGTCGCCGATCAGGCGGCCGCGGCTGTTGACGACCTTCAGTCCAATGGTCGCCGTTTCCTCCGGTGCGATCGTCCCCGGTGCATCGAGCCTGAGGCTCGGCAGCGCCTTGCGGCCAATGGTCGGGATCTCGGCGGCGCTATGTTCGGCGCCGGGATCGAGATTGCCGATGAGGCCGTAGTCCGGGTGCAACGTCAGACGGAAACTGCAGCTGTCGAAGTCGCAGACCCGAAACGGGACATAGACCTGAAGCGGCAGGTTCACGCCCGCCACTGCCAGGTGACGGGGTGCGGGCATGCGCGCGGCGAAGCTCACCGGATAGCGATTGAAGGGCGCCAGGGGAACACCGGCGGTCCCGGCACAATAGGGGGTCGCCAATGGAAACACCCAGTTGCCGTGATCGGACCACTCGGCCCTATCCTGCAGCGCATCGAGATCGAGAGTCACCGCACCGAGTGCGCAGAACAACCGGTCCTGGAATCGCCGATCCAGAGCGGCACCCGGCGTTGGCGATCGGGCGGCATGAGCGGCCGG
>CAZSSV010000262.1:0-3835 GCA_964609425.1 uncultured Isosphaeraceae bacterium
AGCAAGGGGAACCTCGTTGCTCGCGCTCACCGTTCGCATGGCTGTGCTGCACGCAGGCCATCTCACGGTGGTCGCCCCGCTGGCGGTTGCGCTGACCCTGACGGCGATCGTGTACGCGGGAGGATCAATCAGCGGCGCCATGTACAACCCGGCGATGCTCCTGCTCTTCGCGCTCGGTCGAAAGCTGCCTCGGCGCGATTGGGGTCCGCTCCTCCTGGCCCAGTTTGGGGCGGCGGCCGCAGCGGCGGGCATTGCCCTGATGTTGCGAGGGACGGCCGACATCGCCATCGAACCGCATCCTGCTCGAGCCATGGTGGCCGAAGGCGTCTTTACGTTTGCACTTGCGTGGGTCACGCTCGCGGCGACAAGCCGACGTCATGCTGGTAATCAGTGGTACGGCATCGCCATCGGATTCGTCGTAGGCGGCGGTGCCTGGGCCGTCGGAACCGTTTCGGGCGCCGCCTTCAATCCCGCTGTGTGGCTCTCCCTGGCGTGCACAGGGAAACTGCCGTGGACCTCGTGGTGGATCTACTTCATCAGCGAAGCCGTCGCCGTCGTGCTGGCGGTCGCCTGCCACAACGTCATTGAAAGGGAGCCCCGCACATGCGAGCCAACATCTCCTTCGTAACGCTCGGCGTCTCGGACCTCGAAGCGAGCACCCGATTCTACGCGGCCCTTGGACTGACACCACACCCGCGCAGTTGCGAGAACATCACGTTCTTCGACATGGCGGGGCAGATTCTTGGTCTCTGCGGCACAGACATGCTGGCCGAGGATGCCGGATTGGAACCAAGTTTGGGAGGCTTCGGCGGTATCGCGCTGGCGCACAATGTCGCAACGGCCGAGGAAGTCCAGCCTCTCATTGACCGAGCCGTCGAGGCCGGCGGCGCGCAACTCCGGCCTGCGAGCGAGCCGCCATGGGGCGGCCTGCGTGGTTACTTCGCCGATCCTGACGGGCATGCCTGGGAAGTCGCTTGGAACCCGGGCATCACGATTGAGCAGGACGGACGCGTCTCCTTCTGAGCGAGTACGCTCCCCGACATGGCCGGGACATTCCTCTTCTACGACTACGAAACCGACGGAGCGGACCCCCAGTACAACCG
This sequence comes from uncultured Isosphaeraceae bacterium, assembly GCA_964609425.1. Lineage (GTDB taxonomy): Bacteria > Planctomycetota > Phycisphaerae > Phycisphaerales > SM1A02 > UBA12567. The sequence goes on from CAZSSV010000262.1 coordinate 1,104, forward strand.
GGCCTATCAGTTCGCCTGCATCCGAACCGACGACAACCTCGAACCTGTACCCGGCCCGGAAGGCGAGGGCATCACACTCTGGTGTCGGCCGCCGGAGGATCGCCTCCCATCGCCCGACGCCGTGCTCATCACCGGCATCACACCGCAGCGAGCAGCCGTCGAAGGCCGAACGGAAGCCGAGTTTTTCGGCGCCATCCACGCGCTCTTCACGACACCGGGTACGACGTCGCTCGGTTGGAACAGCATTCGCTTCGACGAAACCGTCAGCCGCTTCGGCTTCTGGCGCAACTTTTTGGATCCTTACCAGCACAGTTGGCAGGCCGGATGCAGGTTCTGGGACCTGATCGACGTCGCCCGGGCCTGCTACGCACTGCGCCCCGACGGGATCGTCTGGCCCGCCTATGCCGATGAGGCCTGGCACGGGGACGGATTGGCCATCGCCCCCGAAGACGGGTCGCCGGCCTTCAAGCTCGACATGCTCGCCCCGGCCAATGGCATTGAACACAGCGGTGCCCATGACGCGCTCGCTGACGTGCGGGCTTCCATCGCATTCGCCCGGCTTATGCGCGCCCAGCAGCCCCGACTCTGGGAATCCGCCCGGGAGACCGTCGAAACGAAGGAGGCCGAGGCGCGGCTGACGTGCGGACGACCGCTCCTCCACGTGTCGCCCAAGATCCCGAACGCCCATGGCTGCGCCTCACTTGTGTCCATCATTGCGCAGGACCGGCAGAACAAGAAGGCGTTCATCGCCTGGGACCTGCGGCACGACCCGACGGACCTCCTTGAGGCAGACCCCGACACCATCTGCGCCCGAACGTTCTCAAAGGCAAGCGAACTGCCCCTTGGTGTCAGTCGATTTGCCCTCAAGGGCATCAAGAGCAACCACGCCCCCTTCCTGCTCGAGGCGAGCAAACCGCTCATGGCGTCGATCGACACCGCGCGGATTCATCTCGACCTTGAAGCCTGCCGGAGGCACTATGCCCTGCTCAAACAGGCGGGCCCGGATTTGAAGGACCACGTGGCCACTGCCTGGGCCAAGGAGTTCTCCCCTCCGACCGATGTGGACGACATGCTGTATGAAGGATTCATCAACAACGCGGAACGCGGCCGATGTGATCGGGTTCTGGCCGCCGATCCAGAGGATCTCAGATCGCTTCAGAGGACCTTCTCAGATCCACGCCTTCCCGAGTTGCTGTTGCACTACCGCGCCCGGAACCATCCCGAAACCCTGGATGAGGCTGAGCAGCGATCCTGGCGAGAACGCTGCGCTGCACGCCTGCTCGACCCTCCGGGACGCGATCAATGCGCCTGGCCCGAGTGGATCAGGCATCTGCAGGCGGTCCGTGCCAGACCGGACCTGACCGACGAAGACGGCGCTCATCTTGACGCAACGGAAGACTGGGGGCGGACGCTCGCAGAACGCCTTGAACTCACCGCCACTACCGATTGATCATGAATGTAGCCAGATGATCAAATCGGGCGTCGAGAAAGGCTCGAAGCGGGCCTTCGATGTGACGCTCGTCCATCGCCCTGTTCATGCACCGCATCCACGCATCACGGGCGGCCGAATCGATCTTGAACGACGCATGCCGCATCCGAAGCCGCGGGTGCCCGAATCGCTCGACGTACTTCGGCGGGCCTCCGAGCCAACCGCACAGAAACCAGAACAGCTTGTCACGCGACTGGGACAGGTCCACGTGCATCGCCCGAATCTCGGCAGCATCCTCGTCCGCATCCATGTGATCGTAGAAGGCATCGACAAGCAATCGAACGGCGTCTTCGCCGCCGATGGCCTCGAATGGCGTGTGGTCGGAGTCAAAGAGGTCGCTGATGCCCGCTCCCTTCGGAAGATTCGTCACTTCGAAGCAGGTCCACCAGGGGTGCGGATGCGGATGTTTCGGAAGGCGACACGGTCGCCATGATCCTGCAGTCCGATGTGCCCTGACGCCTTCGTACCGTACTCGGGCATGTGGATGAACTTGCTCCCCGCGACGCGCCGCTTCCAGTCATCGCTTCCGAGTACATAGTCGGCAGTCTTGACGCCGTTGAGCCAATACTGCACGTGGTCTCCCACGACGCAGATCCGAGCGCGGTTCCACTGTCCGGCCGGACGAGATGCATCAACCGGAGGTGGATGCAGTGCGTAGTTGGCGCCCGCAGAATTCAGGGCAGTCACACCGTCTCCGTGGCCGATGTTGTCGAGCACCTGCATCTCCGGTGCCGTCTCCCAGATCCAGTTCCCCGCTTCGGAGCCATTGAAGAAAATGCCGCTGTTTCCTCGCGGCTGCACCATCCAGTCCACGAAGAGATCGAAGTCATCGAACTGCTCACGGGTGACAATGTCTCCGCCTCCGCCGGCGCGGATCAGCATGCCGTTTTCCACCACCCACCCCTGCGGAAGCTCCGTCTTCTTGAATCCCCGCCACCACGCGTCGGCCTGCTCGCCATCAAACAGAAGGCGCCAGCCCGCCTGCTTCTGGTCTTCGGTCAACACATTGTGCGGCCCGGCTGGTTCGGGGCCAACGTCGTGCTTCTGCGTGAATCGCGGCGCCACGGCCTTGGGCCCAGCCACCACCCCGCGGTCTGCCGGCCAACTCGACTGCATGGACGCGCTGGGCACGGTCGCAAACTCCTTCGCGCCCGGCGGTCTCCACTCAAGCAACAGTCTGCAGGACACGCCACCCTCGAAGAACTTCACTTGGAAGGGGTGGGCTCCCGCTGTCAGCTCAACT
>CAZSSV010000263.1:0-3803 GCA_964609425.1 uncultured Isosphaeraceae bacterium
GTTCGCCCCGGTCATTGCGACGTCGGACAACCTGGCGTACCGGGTCTCAGGCACCGCGATTCCAGCCCCCGCATCGGCAGCGCTCCTTGGCCTTGGAGGTGTGGTCGGACTGCGCAGGCGACGTCGTTCCTGAGCACACGCGGCTCCGACGTGACACAATGCGGGCATGGCACGACGTGAACGAAAGGATCCTGCCACCATCGCCGCGTCAGAGCCGCCAGATCGGGCCGAACGCCAGATTCGAGCGTTGCTCAAGCGTCGTCCTCGAGACGCAAAGGCCTTGGAAGCGTTGGGTTCGTTGCTGGTCCCGCAAGGCCGGGTCGGTGAGCTTGCATCGGCGCTGGTCACAGTGGCCATGTCGGGCAGCGCGAGCGAACGCTTGTTCGAACTGGCCTGCGCAGCGGCCAATGAGCGAGGGGAGTTCGAGGCCGCCCTGAGACTCGCCCGTCGCGGCACCCAACAGTACCCAGGCAGCGCCACCCTCTGGCACCTGCGTGGATGCGCGGAATTGGCGACCTCTGACGCGCCCACCGCAGCCACCTCTCTGGAACAGGCGCATCAACTGGCACCAGACGACACCGAGATCTTGGCGAAGCTCGCCGATGCCGACTTGTCGCGTGGCGCGTACCCAATCCCGGACCGATACGCCAAACAGCTTCTTGAGCGCGAACCGGGTGTGGCCACCCACCATGTGCGGCTCGGAACCGCGCACAGGTTCAACGACCGCCTCGATGAAGCCGAAGCATGCTTTCGCTTCGCGCTCGAACTGGACCCCGGCCTCCAGTCGGCCCATGCGGGGCTCGCCGAGACCCTTGAGTCCAAGGGAGACAGCGCCGCCGCCGCAGCACAACTTGGTCCGCTCATGGACGCTGGCGCCCCCAGCTTCTCCACGGTGACTGCATGGGTCAGAGTGCAACAGCGGCTCGGTCATCCGGAGGAGGCCATTGCGGCCATGGAGCGATATCTCGCAACTTCCAGGGGGATCGCCTCGCACAAGTCCAACGTCCTGATGCGGCTCGGTCGCGCCTACGAGCAGGCTGGCCGCTACGACGACGCCTTTCGGTGTTGGACGCAGGGCAATCGGGCGCATCGCGGGCGATGGGACCCTGACGCGCGTGCCCGGTTCGTAGACGCCATGATCACAACCCTGGACACTGAGACGCTGGCGCGTCTCCCTCGGGCACAGCCCGCTCCATTCACGCCTGTGCTCGTTGTCGGCATGTATCGCAGCGGCACGACGCTGACGGAGCAGATCCTCTCGGCGCATCCGCAGGTGCGGCCGTGCGGCGAGAGCCCGGCCATGCCGCAGGCGGTTCAGTGTCTGGCCAATGCGTGCGGCGATCCGGCTGACTTTCCCGGATCGCTTGTGACAGCGCAGCCTACGGCCGTCGAGGCGGCTCGCGACATCTACGTCGAAGAAATGACGCGTCACGCCTCCACGACCGGCGCGTACTACGTCGACAAACTTCCGATGAACTACCTCAACATCGGCATCGCCGCCCTGCTGCTGCCCAATGCGCGGGTGCTGCACGTGGTGCGCGACCCCATGGACACGGCGCTCTCGTGCTACAGCCAATCGTTCACGTCCCGCATGGCGTTCACCGCGGATCTGGACCATCTCGGCCGCACCATCAAGCAGGAGCGGCGCATCATGCGGCACTGGGCCGAGACCTGCAATCTGCCCATGCACGAGATTCAGTACGAGGTGCTCACCGACCGCCCGGCCGATACGCTCCAAGAAGTGCTTGAGTTTCTCGGGCTACCGTGGACGGACAACATTCTGAAGTTCCACGAGAGCACCAGAGTCGCGGCCACGCCCAGTATGGATCAGGTCCGCAAGCCAATCAACCGGTCAGCCGTAGGCAGAGCGGAGCGGTTCGCGGCCCATCTGGGACCGCTGCGGGCCGCCCTCGAAGGTGATTGAGCCCCCCTACCATGCGGCCATGACGACCCTCCTGTGCATCGCCGTGCTCGCCAGCCCCGTTCCCCTGACCACCGCCAACGTCCCGACGGCGACGCTCCACGTCACCATAACGGACAACGGCGGCGCGCCACTTCCGGCGCGGCTGACGTTTCTGACCGGCGACGGTGTGGACCCCGGCGACATCTTCGATGTCCTCGATGGTGACCCGAGCCGGCTTGCGGTGCGGCGAAACGTCGTGTACTCCATCGACGGCAAGGCGGAACTGGAAGTTCCCTCCGGATCCTGGCGAATCCTCGCAAGCCGCGGCCTGGAGTATGACGTTGCGTGGTGCAACATCGACCTCAGGCCCGGATCGACCGTGCGGTGGGGCGCAACCATCGACCGAGCCATCGACACAACCGGGTGGGCGGGCGGTGACTTTCACCTGCACACGCTGACCCACAGCGGGCACGGCGATTCCAACATGCCCGAGCGCATGATTTCGATCGCTGGTGAGGGCGTCGAGTTTGCGGTCGCCACCGACCATAATCACAACACCGAGTACCTGCCCGACATGCAGGCCACCGGGGCGGACGCGTGGTTCACGGCCGTGGCGGGCAACGAGATCTCAGCCGACTACGGACACTTCAACGCGTATCCGCTCGATCCGAACGCCGAGGTTGTCGATTGGACCGCGCCCGCGCCGGTGCTGTTTGCCGAAGTCCGCAGCAATGTGAGCGAGTATGACACCGTCCCCGTCGTGCAGGTCAATCACCCGCGGTGGGGAGACATCGACTACTTCGGCGCGCGCGATCTGAACCCGTGGACGGCGGAGTCCGATCACCCCGCGTGGTCGTGGGACTTCGACGCGGTCGAAGTCATGAACGAGAACGCGGGATGGGGCTGGTACGACGCAGAAGTCGATGAAGAAGCGGTGGATGCCTGCAGCCACAGTGTCATGCGCGACTGGATCAACATGATCAACGCGGGCCGAAGCGTCGCGCCGATGGGCAACAGCGACTCACATACGGTCGAAGCAAACTTCGCGGGGATTCCTCGGACGTATGTTCGGGTGGATGACGTGGACTCAACCGACATCTCACCGGAGCAGGTCACGCAGGCTGTCCGAAGGGGCGCCGTGCTGGCGACGACCGGCCCCTTTCTGACGGTCGCCGCCGGTGACGCCGGCCCAGGTGACCTCGCGTCCACGGACGACGGCGCGTTCGAACTCTCGATCGGTGTGCAGGCGGCGCCATGGGTCCCTGTTGATCGCATTCGCGTGCTCGCCGACGGTGACGAACTCCTTTCATTCAACATCGCTGAGGACGGCTACACGCCGCCCATGCTCATCGGTCCGCTGCATGTCGAGGCTTCGGCCGACAGTTGGATCACGGTCATCGCTGAGTCGGATCGCTCCATGGCGCCCGTCGTACGCGACCGCCGGCGCCCCATTCGACCGCTCGCCGTCACTGGGCCCTTGCGAGTCGACGCCGACGGCGACGGGCTGTGGACGCCCCCGCTGGCCGGCGCGCACCAGGACGTGGCAACCGCCGACGGTGACTGGGCCTCGCTCGGCGACGCCTGGCAGAGTCGTGGGCCGCACGGCCGAGCGATGCTCATTCGCGCCGCCGCCCGAGATCCACGCATGAGCGCCGACGCCATTGCCGCGGCCCTCTCCGACGATGACCGACTCGTCCGCGCCACGGGCATCGTCGCTGCTGAGCGTGCGGGGTTGGCCGAGTATCGAAGCAAAGTCGCTGCGGTCGTCACCGACCCCACCGCGGATCAGGCGCTCGCCTACACCGCCTGGGCTGCATGTGATCGAGCGGAGCCCGATGCGGAACTCTTCGACGCCTATGTGGAGCGATTCGGCATGGACACGGCTCGGCGGCACCAGAAG
>CAZSSV010000264.1:0-3785 GCA_964609425.1 uncultured Isosphaeraceae bacterium
ACGTTGGATCAGGTCGAGGATCGTCTTGCCGCCCTCTGCAAAGAGCCAGAGCATGGCACGCAGGTCGGCAGGCCCGGAGTCGAGCAGAACCTGAACCTCCTCCAGCAGCGGTCGTGTGCGGGAGATCATCTCCTTCATGAGATCCCGGTGCGCGGGTAACACATCGGCATCGGGGGCATGCCCGAGCCGCGCTGTTGAGATGAGCCCCGCCTCGTAATCGCAGGACGGCATGCAGTCCCGAGGAATGTAGATGCGATCTCGCTGCAGAATGTCCCGCCGCACATCCTGCCAGTGATTCGCCAGTTGAAGCCCCGTGCAGACATCGTCGCTCGCCGAAACAAGTTCAGGTCGGTCTCCAACGCCCGCAAGTTGCAGCACCAGACGGCCAACCGGATCGGCACTGCCTCTGCAGTAGCCCCTCAACTGGTCCCACGTGTCATACCGACACTGCCGCTGATCCTGCTCGAACGCATCGAGGAGCCGATGGAACAGGGATGTATCGAGCTGATACCGGCCGATCACGGGGCTGAGCGCCACAAACACCGGGTGCCGAGGGGCCCCAGCCTGGCACGCCTGGAGTTCATCCCGCCACCACGCCAATCTGCGCATCGCCTCGTCGGCGCTGCCTGACTCATCCGACAGGTCGTCGGCCCACCTGCAAAACGCGTAGACGGCGGAAACTCCGTCACGCATTCGGTCCGGAACAAACCGACTCAGTACCGAAAAGTTCTCGTAGTGACCCAGGGTGAGGCGCCGGCAATAGGCTGCCGCCTGGTCGAGCGGTACGCGCTCGCACCGTTCGGGCCCCCACCGATCCAGCATGGCGATGACTTGGCTGCCCATCGAGGTCGGCAGGCTATCATGCGTGCCCCAGGCGCGGACCCGTTCGCCGGGCCGATCAGAGGAGTCCGGATGCGTATTTTGCTGGCCAATCCACGGGGCTTCTGTGCCGGGGTGTACATGGCCATCGACGTGGTAGACCAACTTCTCGCCATCGTCCCAGGCGAAGCCATTTACGTCTATCACGAGATCGTCCACAACAAACATGTCGTGAACCGGTTTGTGCAGCGTGGTGTTCACTTTGTCGAAGCAATCGCCGACGTCCCGGAGGGGGCTATTCTCGTCTTCAGTGCCCACGGCATCGCGCCTTCGGTTCGAGCGGCGGCCGAGCGACGCAGCCTGATCGCGATCGACGCAACCTGCCCGCTGGTCACCAAGGTTCACGCCGAGGCCATTCGATATGCCGCCAGAGGGTGGCAAATCCTCTTGATCGGCCACAAGGATCATCAGGAAGTCATCGGAACACGAGACGAAGCGCCCGACGCCATTCAGGTGGTCGACTCGGCAGCGTCCATCGCCGAGCTTCAGATTGTTGACCCAGGCAAACTCATCTATCTGACGCAGACGACGCTGAGCATGGATGAGGCCGCCGACATCATCTCGGCCCTTCGCAAGGCGTTCCCGGCCATCCACGAGCCGCCCAGCGAAGACATCTGCTATGCGACCACCAATCGCCAGCTCGCGGTCAGGCGGCTGGCACCCGAGTGTGACCTGGTCATCGTGGTTGGGTCCCGCAACAGTTCAAACTCCCAGCGCCTCAAGGAACTCGCCGAGTCCACCGGGACAACAGCGGTGCTGATCGATGATCACACCGAGTTGGATGGATCGGCCCTGGACGGCGTCAATACCGTGCTCCTGACCGCCGGAGCAAGCGCTCCCGAGGATCTCGTCCAGCGTGTGCTTCTCAATCTTGCCGCGCGAGGGGATGCCATCGTCGAACAACACGACGTCTTCCACGAGTCGGTGGAGTTCGGGCTTCCCGGAACGCTCAAGAAGTTCATGCGGAGCAAGGGAATCGACCCGTCCGGCCGCCGCATCACGATGGACAACATCGAAGCAACGCGGTCCTTCCTGGCCGAGCGCGGCATCAAACACCAGGTGGTCGACCTGACCGTGGGCGCATCGCATTGAGCAGCACGGCCGGCCTCTTCGACCACACACCGGAGTCTCTGCGCGATTGGTGTGTGGCACACGGCCTGCCGCGTCATGCCGCAGGGCAGGTGCTGTCGTGGGTGTATGAGAAGTCGACGGTCGATCCACATGTCATGACCAATGTGTCAGTCAACCATCGCGCCCTGCTCGCCGAGGCCCTGGCGATCGAACAGGGGCGTGAGGTCCGACGCCAGGTCGCGACCGATGGAACACGCAAACTGCTCATCGAGTGGCCGGACGCGCCATCCCGGCTGCCAGTCGCAGGGCGGGTTGCCTCGACGGAGGCGGTGCTCATTCCGACCGACACGCGCCGCACTGCCTGCATCTCCAGCCAGGTGGGATGTCCGGTGGGGTGCCGATTCTGCGCTTCGGGCATGGGGGGACTTGAGGGCAATCTGACCGCAGGCAGAATCATCGAGCAGGTTCATCGGCTCGGCCGGATCGGCGCTGGGAAAGTCACCAACGTCGTCTTCATGGGCATGGGCGAGCCACTGGCCAACTACGACGCCGTCACCTCGGCAATCACAACCATCAACGCGCCTTGGGGACTGGGGATCGGCGCTCGGCGCATCACGGTCTCAACCGTCGGTCTTCCAGTGGCGATTCGCAGGCTCGCTTCATTCAGGCTCCCGGTGACCCTGGCCCTCAGCCTTCACGCCCCGGACGACGATCTGAGACGGCAGTTGATTCCCTGGGCGGAGCACGCGACCATCGACGAGATCCTCGCTGCCTGCGCCGACTTTTTTCACGCGACGGGCCGTGAAGTCACGATCGAGTATCTCCTGCTCAGAGAGGTCAACGACCGGCCCGAACACGCCCGACTGCTTGCCGAGCGTGCCCGGTCGATTCGGTGCAACGTCAATCTCATCCGGTACAACGAGGTCGAGGGCCTTCCCTATCAACGTCCCGTCGATTCAGACGTTCACGCATTTCAGCGGATTCTCAGGAACGCAAGCGTCGCCACGCACATTCGGGCAAGTCGGGGCCGCGATATCGACGCAGCCTGCGGACAACTTCGTCAGGCGTCACAACAGGCGACCTGATACGGCTTCATGTGGCCACGTCGATGCACCTCAGCCCGACTCCTGCAAGCCGCGTCTGCGACGAATCTCCCTGCGGAACGCGGCGGGGCTGATCCTGCGAAGCCGCCCGTCCAACGACACGTCGTACATCCACTCAATGGCGGCCCGCCAGCCGTCGTACTGGTCCTCATGCGCACTGGCGGCCTGCATGATCACTTCCCTGGCCAGCTCCCGAACGCGCCGCTGCGAGCTTCGGCCCCGCAGCCTCGTCGGCACGATGAACCGCATCCCCGCCAGCACGTGGGCCAACCAGTCGCTCGACCGAATATCCAACCGAATTCGCCATCGCACGACGGTGCACTCAAGTCGCGTGAGATACCGAACTGAGATGTCGTCCCTCCGACCCCTCCGTACATTGAGCCGCTGACGGGTGAGCCGGCGATGCTCGCTTCCGATTGCCATGGACGCCACGTAGATGGCGTCACGAATGAGCAGGGATTCGGCGAGCGGCAGCACGGCCGATCGGGTCAGCGCCCGTCCGGTCTCTGCCCGATCTGCCCGATACAACGCGATGATGCGATCCGCAAATCGATCGGCCAGGTCGAACCCCCCCCACGTAACGCACCGCCGCAGCGCCACGATGAAGTCACGATGTGCCTCTCGCCCTGGTGCGGTCTCCAGAAGACCGGGCACCTCGCCGACAGCGCGTTCCACCAACTGCCGGAAGCGATCGGCCCTGTCCCGTCCGTATCCCTTTCGTCGGGCCAGCAT
>CAZSSV010000265.1:0-3721 GCA_964609425.1 uncultured Isosphaeraceae bacterium
GTTGACGAGGCAATCCCGGCCACGAGGTCGCCGCTACCGCAGTCCCGAACTGCGCCGGAGACACGCCGAGAATTGAACCCTGCTTCCGCCACCACTGCAGCGATGTCGTCCTGCAGCCCTGCATGTACATCAATCGAGCTCGCCGCCAGCGTGGCGACGAGCAGCATGAGCAGGCGGGTCGTTCGCATCGAAGTGCATGGTAGTAGACCGGGGGGACTATGGCCGGGACCGCAGCATCGGCGAGCCCACCATGCCCCACGCGTGATCTCGCCGTCGTACGATTCACACATGTCCACCGCAGAGGAACTTGAACGCATCGACACGCTCAGGACGCTGCTGCGGCGCGCGAACCAGGCGTACTACGTCGATGCCGATCCGATCATGGCCGATCGGGAGTTTGACGAACTGCTGGAGGAGTTGGAGCAACTTGAAGCGGCGCATCCCGATGCCTGGGATGCCGACTCGCCGACCCGCGTCATCGGCGGCGGGACGATCGACAGGTTTCGTTCCGTTCAGCACGCGGTGCCAATGCAGTCGATCGACAATACCTACACGATCGAGCATGTCCGCGCGTGGCACGCTCGCGTGTGCAGCGGACTTGAGAACGAGCGGCCACTGCTCACGTGTGATCCGAAGATCGATGGTGTCGCTGTGTCGCTCTTGTACGAGGGCGGACGTCTCACGCGTGCTGTGACGCGGGGCGACGGGGTGCGTGGTGATGATGTGACGCCCCAGGTTCGCCGCATCAGGACCGTTCCGCTGCGGCTCAGGGGCGACAAGACGCCCACCCTGGAAGTTCGAGGTGAGCTGTACATGCCCAACGAAGTGTTTGAGGCGGTCAATCATCAGCGGGAGGCAGACGGTGAACCCCTGTACGCCAACGCGAGAAACCTGACGGCGGGGACGCTCAAGTCGCTCGACACCGAGGTCGTGGCGCAGCGACGACTTGCGTTCACGGCGCACGGTCGGGGTGTGTTGGAGGGCGAGGTGGCCGGTGGGTACGCGGCCTTTCAGGACGCCATCGCGCGCATGGGCCTGCCGGTCAGCGGCGATCTGCAGTCAACCGACGACATCGACGCGTTGGTCGGCATGATCGAGCGGTTTCGAGATCGACGGGGGGCACTTGGGTACGGGGTGGATGGCATGGTGGTGCGGGTCGATGACTTCGCGGCTCAGGAGACCCTCGGCGCGACCTCCAAGGCACCGCGGTGGTGCATCGCCTTCAAGTATCCGGCTGAGCAGGGCCGCACCAGGCTCGAGCATGTGGATTGGCAAGTGGGTCGCAATGGAACCTTGACGCCGCGGGCAACCATGGCACCAATCGTGCTCGCCGGAACAACGGTTCGGCACGCCACGCTTCACAACATCGAGGAGATTCGCCGCAAGGACATTCGGATTGGCGATGACGTCATGGTCGAGAAGGCCGGCGAGATCATTCCACAGGTGCTCGGCCCGGTCGCGTCAGCGCGCGATGGGCGCGAGTTGCCCATCGAACCGCCGAGCGTGTGCCCGGCGTGCGACAGCCCTGTGGGGCCGGAGGGGCCACGTCTCTATTGTCTGAATCCGGAGTGTCCGGCGCAACTCCGCGAACGCATCGCGTGGTTTGCCGGGCGTGGCCAGATGCACATCGACGGGCTGGGCGTGAAGGTCGTGGACCAACTCGTCGATGCGGGGCTGATCGCCCACTTTGCCGACTTGTATCGACTTCGCGTGGACGATCTGACGCCGCTGGAGCGCTTTGGCGAGAAGGCCGCGACGAAGCTCGTCGCAGCGATCGACGAGAGCCGGGGCCGGGGTCTGGTCCGGGTCTTGGCTGCGGTGGGTATCAGGCAGGTCGGTCGCACGGCTGCCCGAACACTCGGCGCTCACTTTGAAGACATCGATGGCCTGATGAAGGCCGACGAGGCGGCTTTGGCCGCCTTGCCCGACTTCGGGGAGATCACCGCGAAACTGCTGCACGGGTTCCTGCACTCCGAGATCGGCCGCGATGTGTTCAGGCGGCTCGGTGAGGTGGGTGTGGATATGACCTCGGATGCCGCTGGGGACACCGATGTGGCCTGGTCCGGCAAGCGGGTCGTCCTGACCGGCACACTGACATCCTTCGATCGCAGGGGCCTCACCGACCTGCTTGAGTCGTTGGGGGCGACCGTCAGCGGGTCCGTGAGTGCTCGGACCGATCTGGTCATTTACGGTGCCAAGGCCGGGTCCAAACTGACCAAGGCACGCGAGCTCGGGATCGAGACGTGGGATGAGCAGACGCTGAGAGAAGCACTTCCTCCCACGTGAGGCCGGAGGCCTGGCTTGCTACGCTGTGCCCATGGGTCAAGTTGCGCTGGGCCTGCGGAGTCTCGCCATCCGCATCACGATCTTCGTCGTGATGGCGGCGTTGTTGGCGTGGGCGCTTGGAGGAACCCTCTGGCCGCGGTCTTCATCGGCCGTTCAGCGGCCGGTGATCGAAGCGGGGGGTCGTCAGTGGGGTTGGCTCGTCACGGTGGATGGCGCGGAGCGTGAAGTGTCGTATCGCCTGGCGCGCCGCACGGCTGGCGACGCCTGGGAGCCGGTGAAGGGTGGCGGGCCGTTTCCCGCCGTCGAGCCGCTTCGTCTTGCATCCGTACATGGAGGCGACGGGGTGCTGTTCACGGCCACCGTCCGAGGCGGCGGGGATCAGCCCAGGACCATCGTGATTGGTTCGGACGGTTCGGTCGTTTCCGGAGCCGTTGCAGCGTCGGCCGACTGACCATTGGGGTCGTCCGGCGCGATGGCGACGATGCCCGCAAGCACCAGTGGCACGAGCACGGCGGTCAGGCCGAGGCGGTACCAGCCGAATGCGGCCAGCCCATGGCGGGTCAGCCACGAGACGAGCCATCGCACAGCGAGGGCTGCGGACACGGTGGCGACGGCGAGGCCGATCAGGACCGGTGCCCAGCCCAGTACGGCAAACATGTCCGGCCCCTCACCGGTCATGTTCTTGGCCAGCTTGAACACCGTCGCGCCGCCCAGCGTCGGTAGGCCCAACAGGAACGAGAACTCAGCGGCCCGCGCCGGGCGAAGACCGACACACATGCCGCCGAGAATCGTCACCATGGAGCGGCTCGTTCCGGGCCACATGGCGATGCACTGCAACAGACCAATCTGGAACGCCTCACGGGCCGACAAGTGCTCGCCGGTTCGTTCGCGGGCGCTGCCCGTTCGCTGTCTCAACGTTCGATCGGCCAGAATCATCACGACCCCGCCGACAGCCAGGGCCAGCAGGACGGGGACGGGACGCATGAGCCGCGCCTCGATCCAGTCGTCCAGGAAAGGGCCGAGCACGGCGGCTGGCAGGAATGCGATCACAATGTTGCGGAAGAGCATCAGCCCGCCTGGGTCCTTCCCGAGCACGCCGAGCAGCATGCGTCCGACGGCCTTGCGGTAGAGACCCAGCACGGCCAGGATCGCGCCGCCCTGAATGACGATGAGCAGGGCGTTGACGCTCCGCTGGACATCGGCAGCCGAGTCGAGTCCCAGCAGGGACTTCGCCAGCACCAGATGTCCGGTTGAACTGACCGGCAGGTACTCGGTGACACCCTCGACGATGCCGAGAATGACCGCGTCAAAGAGGCCGAGGGGGCTGGTCACGTGTCGGTGTACTCCGATGGGGTGGGGGAGGCAGGCTGCGTATCATGCATCGGTCGATGACCGGACACAAGCACATCTTCGGGCTGCGATTCCTGGAAGTCTC
>CAZSSV010000266.1:0-3711 GCA_964609425.1 uncultured Isosphaeraceae bacterium
GTCACGATCGACGTGCGAAGCCGCAATGTCCGCGTGCCGAATGAGAAAGATCTCCCAGAGCCGGTGGTTTCGGACCACCAGCCTGGCCGCCTCGTCGCCTCGGGCCGTCAGACTCCAGGATCCATTGCTGGGCACCACTTCGCCGCTCCGAGCGGCGGCCCGATGGAGCCGGTGAAGCCGCGAACTCGACCAACTCCGCATGGGTCGAATGTCCTCGACCTGCCAGCTCGTCCGCCCCTCAGACTCCATGAACTCCGCCGCAGCACGGAGCAGGTGCTGCCGTCCCGTCCGACTTCGAAGGCGGTACCGGGAACGCAGGCGACGAACTGCGCCGCGGCGGATGCCAAAGAGCATGGAGAAGCAGAAGAGTCCGGTGAGGGTGAGAACGATGATGGACCCCGCAGGCAGCTTTGGTGCCAGCGCGCTGATGGAGGCGCCGATCCAGCACGCGATGGCACCGATGCACCCTGCCAGTGCCACCATGCGAGTGAAATCATCGGTCCAGAATCTCGCAGCTGTCGCTGGAATGATCAGCAGTGCAATCACGAGGATGAGGCCTACTGCCTGCAGGCCCACAACCGTCACCGTGACGGCCAGAAGCATGAGCCCGAGGTCGAGGACACGCATGCTGCGACCGATCGCCCGACCGAAGGACTCGTCGAAGCAGAGGAGGCGAAACTCCTTGGCCAGCATCACCGACACCGCAAGCGCCACGCACGCCGTCAGCCCGATTCCGACGGCGTCACTCCGCACCATCGACGCGGTTCTCCCGTAAATGAACGACTCCAGCCCGGCCTGGTTTCCGCCAGGCAGGGCTTGCGCCACGCCGAGCAGCGCGATGCCGAGCCCAAAGCCTCCGCCGAGCACAATGCCCATCACGGCGTCATCCTTGAGCCGGGTCGCCCTGCGAATGAGCGGGATCGCCCAGGCTGCCAGCGTCCCCGCAATGGCCGCTCCGATGAGGAGCCCGGCGAGGGACTTCCCTCCGCCTCCCCATGCCTGCATGACCAGGAAGGCGGTTACGACGCCCGGAAGCATGGCATGGCTGACGGTATCGCCCAGGAGTGCTCGCTTTCGGAGCACGAGAAACGTGCCCACGACACCGGCTGCGAGACCGAGCATCGCGGTACCCAGCACGACCACGCGGGTGTTCCAGTCAGAGAGCAGAGCCACCTCGGTGAACGACGAGGCAACCGTCATGCCTTCAATGCCCATCGGATGACTGGCCAAGGGCGGTCGCAGCCTGCTCGAGCAGGGTAAGCCGACCACCATACGTCGCCCGCAGATTGTCTGCGTTCAGCGTCTGGGCAATCGGCCCGCTCGCGACGACACGCATGTTCAGCAGAATGATGTGTTCAAAGTACTCAGCCACCGTCTGAAGATCATGATGCACCACGACCAGCGTGGCACCGCCCGTACGAAGTGATCGCAACACTTCGACGATGGCCTGCTCAGTCGCCGCGTCCACCGACGCGAATGGTTCATCCATGAGGTAGAGATCCGCATCCTGCACCAGCGCTCTGGCCAGGAAGACACGCTGCTGCTGGCCACCGGACAGTTGACTGATTTGACGGCGGGCATAGTCGGCCAGCCCGACATGGTCGAGGGCTTCCATCGCCGCACGCTTCTGGGCCCTGCCGACTGGCCTCAGCCATCCGAGCCGCCCGTAGGTTCCCATCGCGACGACATCCAACGCGCTCACCGGAAAGTCCCAATCGACCGTCTCTCGCTGGGGCACGTACGCAACGCGACCGCGAACCGCCCGCCAGGGAGCTCCAAACATGCGCACATCGCCCGAGATGCGAGGCAGAAGATCGAGACATGCCTTGATGAGCGTGCTCTTCCCTGCGCCATTTGGACCGACGATCGCCGTCAGGCATCCTGCCGGCACATCGAGGTCGACATCCCATAGAACGGGTCGTCGATCGTACGCAACAGTCAGGTCGTGAATGGACAGCGCGGCATTTGGATCGTGCTCGGACCCCCGTGGAATGCGCACGCCGCTGGACCGAGGGGCGTCCATCTGTCAGTGGCCCGCTTGGCCGGCTCCGCCGCGATACCCACCCTCTGGCACCGACCCTCCAAGAGCCCGCGCGACGGTTGACGCGTTGTGGTCGATCATTCCAATGTACGTGCCCTCCCAGGTACCGGGCCGCCCCATCGCGTCGGAAAAAAGCTCGCCCCCCACGACGACTTCGTGCCCACGCGCCGCCGCCCCCTCGATCAAGGCCCGCACGTACTTGTCAGGCACACTCGATTCGACGAACACTGCCGGGATGTTGCGAGAGACCAGCACATCGACCAGCCCCGTCACATCGGCCAGACCGGCCTCCGACTCGGTCGAGATGCCTTGAATGCCCATGACCTCCAGCCCGTAGGCGCGGCCGAAGTAGTTGAACGCGTCGTGTGCGGTGACCAGAACACGCTGGCTCTCTGGAATGCTCGAGATCACGGTTCGCACATACGCCTTCAACCTCCTGAGCTTGCCAATGTACTCCGAGGCATGCAATCGATACGCCTCGCAGCCCTGAGGATCTGCTTGGCACAGGGCGATTGCGACGGCTTCGGTCGCAGCCATCCATGCATCGACGTCCATCCACACGTGCGGGTCGGGGTGTCCGGGTTGGTCAGCCGGCTCAAGGAGGAAGGTTTCGTCCACCATCGCAGCCACGGGACGGACGAATCGCCCGCGAGCAGCAGCGCGCTCAAAGATGTCCCCCATCCGTCCCTCGAGCTTGAGTCCGTTGTACAGCACGACATCTGCAGCCATGATCCGCCGGACGTCTGAGGCGACGGGCTTGTACAGATGTGGGTCGACACCCTCCCCCATGATGTTGACGACGGTCGCGCGGTCACCGGCCACATGCCTGGCGATGTCAGCCACCATTCCGGTCGTGGTCACAATGTCCAGTGACGCTCCGATCGAAGCAGTGGTCAGCGTCGATGCGAGCAGCAAGGAAGTGAAACGAAGCATGGCGGTACCCTCTTCACATGTGTAGCACTTGCTACATCTTGGTAGCCGATGCTACACTTGCGGATGACCGCGGTCAACCCCCTGCCTGATTCGCCTCTTCGCGGAGCTTACCCCTCATGCCCAGACGCCCGAATTCATTCGCCAAAACGCGAAAAGACCATGCCACCGAGACTGCCGAGGACTACGTCGAGGCGATCGGCGACATTCTCGCGGAACAACCGACCTGCCGGGTCAAGGATCTGGCCATGAAGATGGGCGTCAGTCACGTGACGGTCACGCGAATCCTCCAGCGGCTCTCCGCTGAGGGCCTGATTGACAAAGACCCGTACGGTCCCTGCACGCTCACACCGGATGGCGCTGCCATGGCCAGACGCTCCCGGGCCCGCCACAGGTTGTTGCTCGAGTTCCTGCTGCACATCGGCGTGCCGCATGCCGATGCGACCCGAGACGCTGAGGGCATGGAGCACCACGTGAGTGATGCCACGCTCGCGGCGATGCGAAAGCGTCTGAAAGCCTGACTCGGCTTCCGAGCCTGCTTCAACGCCAGGTCCCGCCCCCGCTCACCCGCGTCTCCGCCTCCAGCCAAGCGTGGCCCCCAGCAACACAAACCCCGATGGCGCTGGGACAGCCGAGTACGCCAGTCCCACCCGGCCGATCGTCCAGGCAGGCCACGCATGCTGCCACTTGAACTCGGTCATGATCGTGAGCTGGCTTCCGGCGGCCACGACAACCTCATC
>CAZSSV010000267.1:0-3705 GCA_964609425.1 uncultured Isosphaeraceae bacterium
GCCGGCCGCCCGCGGGCGATGGCTGAAGAGACAAAGCCCGCCGAGGGCGGCGCGTCCGAGGAAGGACGAATTCAATCCGGTGCGTTGGTCGGACGGTCGCTGTTGGGTGCGATTCTGGTGGTCGGCCTTCCCGTACTGCTACAGCAACTGCTGGGGGCCTTCGTTGGCCTTGTGGACAAGATGCTTGCGGGAGGGCTGCCGGAAGACATCGTCGTGTCGGCCATGGACGGTCTGGGTGTCGGCTCGTATGTCGGTTGGTTCATCGGCATCGCCATGGGGGGACTCGGCATCGGTGGGCAGGCGATCATCGCCCGAGCAATCGGTCGCGGGGACACGCCTGAGGCCGAACGCGCCCTGGGGCAGGCCATTGCACTGAGTTTCGGGTGGGGATGCCTTGTCGGCGTCGCCGCCTGGATGCTCTCGCCGTCGATGGCCGTGCTGTGCGAACTTCGGGGTGATGCGGCCCAGCATCTGGTGTCGTATGTTCGCGTGCTCTCGGTGTCGATGCCATTCTGTGGATTGATGATGGTCGGCGCGATGTGCCTGACCGGTGCGGGCGAGACCATCCGTCCGGCCCTCATCGCTGTGGTCGTCAATGTCGTCAATGTTGTGTTCAGTTGGGTGCTTTCAGGTGCGGACTTTCGTCTGCCCGGGCTGCTTGTCGAGAACACACTTGGCATAGACCTGGGGGTGGGGGGAATCGCCGGAGGGACGGCGATTGGGTACTTCGTGGGTGGCGTCCTGACCCTGCTCGTACTCCTTCGCGGTGTGCGCGATCTGACACTCCGCGTCCGTTTCATGCAGCCCATCCGCTCGATGGTCGGCCGCGTCGTCCGCATTGGGATTCCCAACTTCCTCGAAGGCGTCTCCATGTGGACGGCCAACCTTGGCGTGTTGACGATCATCGGCATGATTGCGGGCCGCGAAGTGCAGGCAGCGGTCACGGCTGCAACCGGCGCACGGTCACTGTCCGAACCAACCGCGGGGGAGGGCCTGGCTGGGGCGCACATCATTGCCATTCAGTGGGAGTCATTCAGCTTCCTTCCGGGGTTTGCGATCGGAACCGCCGCAGCGGCCCTCGCGGGTCAGTACCTCGGGGCCGGCAATCTGAAGATGGCTCGGAAGGCGGTCATGGCATGTACTGGCCTGGCCGTTGCGCTCATGGGCACGCTTGGCGTCCTGTTCATGCTCCTTGGAACGCCTCTGACCGAACTCATCAGCGCTCAGCCTCTGCATCTGGCGTTGGTGCCCGAACTGCTCTTTGTGTGCGGTACCACGCAGGTCTTCTTCGCCGTGTCGATGGTGGTGCGGCAGGCACTGCGCGGCGCCGGCGACACGGTGTGGACGTTCACGATCACAACCGTGTCCTGCTACGGAGTTCGACTGCCCGCAGCCTGGTTCTTTGGCATCGTTCTTGACTTCGGCCTGGTGGGCGTGTGGATCGGACTGTGCGGAGAGATCGCCGTACGGGCAGGGCTCTTCCTCGCCAGATTCCTGCACGGGGGTTGGGCGCTCAAGCGCGTCTGATGTGACGCGGTGTCAGCTTTCGGCCGGTGTCTCAGCCGGTGTTTCAACCGGAGCTTCAACCGGAGCCGCGTCCGATGCCGTGGCCTCGGGAGACTCGGTCTCGGCCTTGGTGGCCGCTTCGGCGGCCTTGATACGGTCGATCTTTGGTTTGTCGGGCCCGAGGATCAGGGTCATCCGGCGGCCCGCCATACGCGGCGTCATTTCGACCTTTGAGATGTCCGAGAGTTGTTCAATCACGTCGGCCATCCGCTGGTTGCCACGTTCCTTGTGCAGCATCTCCCGTCCCCGGAAGTTCTGGACGATCTGAACCTTGTGCCCATCCATGAGAAACTTGCGAGCCTGATCCATGCGGATGCCAATGTCGTGCGGATCGATCTTCATGGATCTTCCGAGCCGCACTTCCTTCATCTCCGCAGACTTGGACTTGGCGCGATTGGACTTCTCTTTCTTCGACTGCTCGTATCGATACTTGCCGAAGTCGAGGATTCTGCACACGGGGGGATCGGCTTCGGGAGAGACTTCGACGAGATCCAGTCCGGCCTCACCGGCCATTTGAATGGCGTCGCGGACATCGACGACGCCGACCATATTCTCGTTCTGGTCGATCAGTCGAATGGGTGACTTTCGGATCTGGTCATTGACACGCGGAAGCTTGCGGATGTTCTCCTGCTGTCCGAAATAGCGGCGTCGGCGGGCGATGAGTGAATCTCCTGAAAGTCAGCGCGCAGCGAAGACCCCGTCCGGAACGGCAGGGGTGTGACATGTGATGAGGGCGGGGAGCGCAGGGCGACTCATGCGCGGTGGTCGTCGACGTGTCGGCTCAGATGGCTCGGCATGCGGCTCGCTCCTGTGGTGGACTGCCCACCACGAACGCGCAATCTACCTTGGCCGGACCTCGGAGACAAGGATCTGAGGCGTTTTTGAAACCTCCGGGGGCGGCAGGGACGCGGCGTGGTCAGGCCATGGATTCCGAGGGAAACAGCATCTCCGCCAGCGCCGCGGGGGTCCGCTGGCGAACCTCCAGGCCCAATGCTTCGATGAAAGTCTCCAGGGAAACCGCGCCGAGGTCCTTCTCGATTCCTCGAGCCCGTACGCTCACCGTGCCAGCTTCAGCGTCGCGGGGGCCCACGATGAGCAGATACGGGATACGCCGCTCGGCGGCAGTCCGAATCCGCGCCTGCAAACGCTCATTGCCGTCGTCGAGTACGGCGCGGCGGCCAGAAGCGACCAGCGCGTCATGCACCCGGGTGGCGTAGGCCGAGGACTTTTCGCTGACCGGAAGCACGCGAACCTGCTCCGGGGCCAACCAGGTTGGAAACGCGCCGGCGAAGTGTTCGATGAGAAACCCGATGAACCGCTCCATCGACCCGAAGGGTGCGCGGTGGATCATCACAGGGCGATGGGGCGCATTGTCGGACCCGATGTAGGACAGATCGAAGCGATCGGGAAGGTTGTAGTCAACCTGCACGGTGCCGAGCTGCCAGGACCGGCCGATCGCATCGCGAACGACGAAGTCGATCTTCGGCCCGTAGAACGCGGCCTCTCCAGGTTCGGCCTTCCACGGCACTCCGAGTGCTTCTGCTGCGGTTCGGCATGCGGCCTCGGCTCGGTCCCAATTCTCCGGGCTGCCGACATACTTGGTTGAGTCTGGATCGCGAAGGCCGACCCGAACGTCGAATGCGTCGATGCCGAGCGTGCCGAAAATGATCTGCACCAGTTCAAGGCATCCTCGGACCTCGTCGAGCACCTGATCTTCTGTGCAAAAGAGATGCGCATCATCCTGAGTGAACCCGCGAACACGGAGCATGCCGCCGAGCTCTCCGGACTGCTCATAGCGGTACACGGTGCCGAACTCGGAGAGCCGCACCGGAAGGTCGCGGTAACTTCTGGGTTCTCCCGCGAAGATCCTGATGTGCATCGGGCAGTTCATCGGCTTGAGCAGGTACCCGTCGATGTCGCCTTCGCGCAGCCGGTTCGAGAGTTCGGCGCACGTGCACCCTTCGTCGGCCATGGCACGAACCTGGTCCGGATCGACGAGGGGGGGGTACTGGCTGTCCTGGTAGTAGGGGAAGTGCCCGGAGGTTCGGAAGAGATCAAGCTTGCCGATGTGCGGGGTGAAGACGGCGTCGTACCCCTGCCGTGTCAACTCCGCGCCGATGAAGTCCTGCAGTTCCTGGC
>CAZSSV010000268.1:0-3695 GCA_964609425.1 uncultured Isosphaeraceae bacterium
ATCGCACATGGTACTGGCGCGCGGATCGCCATGATTGCGACAAGGAGCGAAACCAGAGCAGACGTGCTGTATTCCAACAGGACCGCGTGCGCCACGCCGAAGATGATGACGGCAGCCCACGCCGCAGGCAGGCCCACCAGTGTGGGATCGTTGCCAGCCAGCCTCCACGCAGCCAGCCATCCCCCAATGCCCAAGGCGAGCAGCAACGCCAGACCAAGGCAACCCTGCTCGATGGCGACTCGAACCAGCACGCCATGCGGGTTGCGCGTGATGAATCCCGGAATGCTGGCGCCCCACTTGGACGGCAGCGACGCCTCGGCCTGTGCCAACGCCATTGGTGTGGAGCCCGCACCATGGCCTGCGAGTGGTCGTTCCTTGAGCAGAAACCAGCCCGCATGCCACCAGGCGATCCGCCGTCCATCGCTGGTGTCCAGCGGTCGAGGTTCTGTCGCGGATGCGGCGGTCCGGGCCGATTGGATGTCACGCGCGGCATGGTCGATCTGTCTCCAGACACAGTTCGGCACCGTGATCGCGCCTCCGATCGCCACGGCACTCAGGCCAATCCAAAGCATGCGGCCTTGAGGGGATGGGCGAAGCACAAGGCGAGCCAGCACGATGAGCGCCGCGGCGGCCATCGCAATCCAGACGGCCAGGCTGTCAGATACGGCGACGACCAGGACCGCAAAGAGGGTGATGGCCCACGCGGCGCGGCGGACCCCGCTCGAAGGGTGGGCGATCGCCATGCCACCGAAGATCGCGCATCCTGCGACGCCCCAGAGCCCGGCATCCGGTGTGTACGCGTGGAAGCCGCCCGAGGTGAGGACGAGCATGCGCCGAATGGTCGGCGCGGTCCAACCCGGCCACATCGCCAGTTGGACGGCGAGCAGCCCTGCCAGACCGATGCCAAGCGGCCAGATCCACCATGCGCGTCTGCTGGTCAGTGGCAGAAGCGCCGGAACGACAACGAGGGACCATGCCCCAGCCAATGCGCGGACCTG
The DNA here is from genome assembly GCA_964609425.1 of uncultured Isosphaeraceae bacterium. Classification (GTDB taxonomy): domain Bacteria; phylum Planctomycetota; class Phycisphaerae; order Phycisphaerales; family SM1A02; genus UBA12567. The sequence goes on from CAZSSV010000268.1 coordinate 999, forward strand.
GGCCACGGGTGACCACGCCAAGGAGACCGCTGTCACGACCCACAGCCCGAACCAGAGTGCTGGAACAAGCCAGACCACCCGCGGACCATCTCGCGTGAGCAGCGGCAGGGCGAGGATGGCTGCGAGGGTCAGGGCGAGCAAACCTGCCTGCGTTGGGCCGCCTCCGAGCGGTGCGAGGACCAGGCCCAACGCAACGAGCGCGGCATGGAGCCGCTCAATGGGGGTGGCATGGCCCATCAACGCAGGTTGCATACAGCTCAGCCTATCAGCGGATGACCCCACCCCTCATGGTTGATGTTGGCGTGGAATGACCTGGTATTGCGTTGGCACGTTGCGGCTGTGCTGGTAGTGTGACGAACCGGTCTCACTGCTGCAGAATCGCGGCGGACCTTGGACGGGAGCGCATTGTGAATAAGAAGGCATCACTGGGGGTTCTCGGGCTGGGCTTGCTGTGTGGACTGGCGGGGCACGCTACTGCTGAGACAATTACGGTCGGGCCCACTGGCGATTACGCAACGATCGGCGCTGCTGTCAAGGTGGCGGGGCACTTTGATGAAGTGCTTGTCCAACCTGGGGTCTACCCGGAGACGGTCAACCCGCGAGGCAAGCGCATTGCCATTCGCAGTATGAATGGCGCGATGGAGACGATCATTGACGGGCAGGGCACGCGGCGATGTCTGGTGTGCGCGAAAGGTGAAACGAGCGAGACCATCGTGGAAGGCTTTACGCTTGAGAACGGCCATGCCCCCGGGGGGTCCTCGGGTGGCGCTGTTTCGATTCGCGGGGCCGCTCCGCGTATCGTGTCATGTCGCATCATCAACAGTACGACCGGAGTCCGATCGGGGTACTACCACGATCATGGTGCCGGGATCGCGGTCGATATCGGCTTTCCGACCTTTGTCGAGTGTGACATCGCTGGGAACACAGCATCTGGACTCGGAGGCGGCGCGTACTGCGAAAACTTCAGCGGTGTGTCGTTTGAGGCATGCACGTTTGAAACGAACATGGCGCAGAAGGGCGGGGCCGTGTATCTGGCCGACTCGTCTGAAGCCGTGTTCGAGTCGTGCCAGTTCACGGGGAATGCAGCCAGCTTCTATGGAGGCGCCGTCTACGCATTGGATGACTGTGAGGCATCCTTCAACGCGTGCCACCTGGTTGCGAATTCAACGACCATTGGCGGAGGCGGCCTGTACGGCCAGTGCAGTCAATTCATCGTGAGTCATGGCGTGATCGAAGCCTGCAGTGCGGGCATGGGCGGTGGTGTCAACATGAACTGCGGCCAGGCTACCTTCATCAATGTCGCGTTCCGAAACAATGCGGCCACCGATGGTGACGACATTCGTGTGGCATCGGTGGATGGAAAGCCGCTGGCGGACGTCTCTGTGCTCGGCTGTTTCTTCTGCGGCTCTGTCGACCCCATCGAGGGACCGTGGGAGGATCTGGGTGACAACGTGTTCTATGGTGCCTGTGACGACGGTGCGTGTTGCTCGAATGACATCTGCGCGATCATCGACGAAGCAACCTGCACGCTGCTGGGCGGTGAGTTCAGAGGCGTGGGGACGTTCTGCGAAACGGAGGACTGCGAAGTGCCCTGTCCTGCAGACATCAATGACGACGGGTTCGTCGGCGCCGACGACATCCTTGCGGTCATCAGCGAGTGGGGTCCGTGCCCCTGAACATCAGACCCATCCAAAAGGCAGAACGCCCCGGGCCGCTTCCCTCGCGGCCCGGGGCGTTTGGCGTGTGTATGGGCTGCGGCGTCCTACCTGCGCAGCCGGCGGGGAGTGCTCAGCCGGCCTCGGCCCTGGGGTGAGAGGCGTCGTAGGCGTCCCGCATGCGTTCGGTCGTCAGGTGCGTGTAGACCTGCGTCGTCGATAACGACCGATGCCCGAGGAGTTCCTGCACCGCCCGCAGGTCGGCGCCATTGTCCAGCAGGTGTGTGGCGAAGGAGTGCCGCAGGGTGTGCGGGCTGATATCCGGATCGAGCCCTGCCTGTTCGAGGTACTTGCTGACCTTGCGGCGGACGGAGCGGGTCGAGATGCGGTTGCCGTGCCTGTTGATGAAGAGGGGCTCGCTTCCGACCAACTCGTGGCCATGTCGGCCTCGCATGGCCATCCAGTCCGAGATGGCTCTGAGGGCGTGCGTTCCCAGCGGAACGATGCGTTCTCGGCGACCCTTTCCGCGGACGATCAGCGCCTGCCCAGCCTCATCGACATCCTGCAGATCGATGCCGACCAGTTCGCTCACGCGAATGCCCGTCGAGTACAGCGTCTCCAGCATGGCGCGATCGCGGCATCCCAGCAGGGTGTCGGCTTCCGGGGCGGCGAGCAACTGCTCGACATCCTGCACCGTGATGGCCTTTGGAAGCCGCCTTCGTTGCCGCGGCGTTCGAATGACGGTCATGGGATTGCGTGAGATGACACCGGTGCGTTCCAGCCACTTGTGAAAGGAGCGCAGCGTGGCGATCTTCCGAGCCATCGTCGCAGCGCTGTAGTTGCTGTCGGCAAGGTGGGTCAGAAAGCCCCGGATGGGACCAGCGTCGCACGCCAAAATGGTCGCGGTGAACGTCGTGGGGCCGACGGTGCCTGCAATCGAGTCGTCTCCCCGCTGGGCCCGCGTCCAGGCGATCTGCTCGCGGTTCGCGTCAAACTCAAGATCGAGCTCGTCGTTGAGATGGGCGATGAATTGGCGGAGATC
>CAZSSV010000269.1:0-3651 GCA_964609425.1 uncultured Isosphaeraceae bacterium
GATGGAAACGTTCCGTCTGTGCTCCAGTGTAGCTGGTCCTCCTATGTCCGCAAGTACCCAAGAGCCCACGACCAACGTGGGGCGTCCCGAGTGAGTTTGAGTAGCTTCTCCTTTGCATCCTCGTAGTCGTCACCATCAACAGCGACGAGGTTCGCGAAGACCACTCCGGCTTCTGCGCCGAGTTTGTGCGCCGGAAGCGGCCTGACGGTGACGCTATCCACTTGCGGCGGCGCCACGTCGTAGCGTACGCGCAGTATCAAGTGAGCGCGCGCCTTCTTGTGCTTCATTGCACCCTCCTCTGCCCCACATATGATGAGGCAAAGGCACATGCAAACAAGCCCGCAGCATTCGGGGTACATATACCATATTCTATGATATTCTGTCAAGTAGTTCTCTCCAAACCGGCTTGAGGATCACGTCGACGCCGTGGACGGTCGGCATGACGCTCTCCACCACCGCCAGTAGGGCATCATTGCGCTTCACAACGTCGTCGCTCCCGAACTGCTCGTCGAAGGTGTCCATGATGCGGAGGAGAGCGGCGTTGCCGCGAAGCTGCCCCGAGTCGTCCAGAGGGTTCTTGAGCATCCACTCGGTCAGCTGCATGGCTTGGCGCAGGCCCTGGTGCTCCAGGCCGTACAGCTCATCGTCAATGAGGCTGCGCGCGTACTCGAGGGCCAGGCGCCTCAATCGGTCTTCCAGGGTGCGTCGTTGTGCGCGGAGCTGACGGATGCGGTCGGCGTCGTTGTCGGCGCGGTGGCGACGGTTCTCTCGCCCCTTGCGCTTCAGGACGGGGATGAGCTTGCGAGGTAGGTCCAGCTTGCGCACCTGGTCGAGTACCATCCCATCGAGATCGGCGACACGGAGGGAGCCGTTGCACGGCCGGTGGTGACACTTGTAGCAGCGGTAGTATGCCCTCCGCCAAGGTTGGGTGCGACAGACAACGGCCACGGGCTATCGTGCGACGCATGGACGTGACCCACGACGAGACCACATCGCGACCGCTACTGAGCACCTGCCTGCTGGGCGGCCTTGTACGCAGCTGGCACCAGGTCCGCGGCGACGATGCCGCGGTTGTTGCTGTGGGGGACGATTCGGCTCAGGGCCCACTGCAGGTAGCTGTAGGGGTCGACGCCCAGCAGCCGGCAGGTGCCGATCAGGGTCAGGAGCGTGCACAGCCGCACGGCCCCCTCCTCGCCGCTCGCATACAACGAGTTGTTGCGGACCAGGCAGACCTTGCGCAGCTGGCGCTCCGACCAGTTGTTGTCCAACTCAACCGCGGGGTCGAGCAAGAAGCGGGTCAGCGCATCCCAGTGGTTGATGTAGTACTGCATGGCCTTGCGGACCGGGTTGCCAGGCAACAGGTCCGTGAGGTGCTCGTCGAGCCAGGCCCTGAACTCTGTCGCGACGGGAGCGACCTGCCCCTGGCGCCACGCCAGGAGTTCGGCCCCGGTGAGCCCCTTGGCTCGGGCCTGGGCCTCCGCGTCGTAGAAGCGACCGATGAAGGCCATGGCCCGGCTCGCGAGCAGCGGCGCCTTGTCCGCGTCGTCGCGGAACTTCCGAAGACCATGGCTATTACAGCCTGTCTCCGTCCGCTCCCCGTCGGTGAACAGGCAGTCCTGGGAGCTGACCGCGTCGGCGGTGATGGTGCCCTTCCACAAGATGGCCTCGCCCTCTTCGTCCTGCCCCAGGGTCAGGAAGTCGATGGCGTGGTAGCCGTGACGGCTGCGGGTGAAGTGGAAGACAGCGTGCTCGTCGTTGCCGAAGATCAGAACCTGACCGTTGTAGGGGCTCGGGGTGATCAGGTAGCCGTCCGCGTCGGTCGGCCCATCCCGCGCAGGTCCTTTGACGGGCCTGGCCTTCTTGCGGGGGAAGACGACGGTCAGGCCGGTGCCGTCGGTACGGATGTAGGCGCCGGCGAGCAGCGAGAGGCGAACGGCCTTGGCAACCGGCAGCAGCAGGTCGGCGCCGGCTTGCCACCAGCGCGTCAGCGTCGAGGACGGGATGCGTGCGCCTTGATCCTCGAAATCCCGCTGGACGCGGTCCAGGGGCAGAAACAGGCCGACCTTGGCGAAGCACAGCCACGCCATCATCTCGAAGGTGCAGGCGGCGCGCTCGAAGGGCATCGGCGCCTGTTCGGGGACAACCGTCTCGAAGCAATCCTGGCACTCGCACAGGTCGCGTTCCGTCCGGCGTGCGCGGAGGTGGGCGCGGACGTAGTCCCACTCCTCGCTGACCAGCACCTTCTTCTTGTTGAGCCGGCTGCCTCCGCACGCGGAGCATTGCTCGGGTGTCTGTCGCGTCGTCTCGCGGGGGACCGAGGCCGGGATCGGCTTGCGGCCGTGCTTGTCGCGACGGGGGCTTGACTTCTTCTTTGGTGCGCTCGGCTCCGAGGGCTTGGCTGGTGGCGCGTTCGCGGCCAGCGCGGCCTTCGCTTCCTCCCGGAGCTTGGCCAACTCCGCGCGACGCTCCTCGTTACGGTCCCGCAGAAGCACGTCGAGTTGGCCGGTCAGGCCCTCGACCATCTTCAGCAGCCGGGAGACCTCGCGCCGTGCCTCTTCGGCAGCCTTCCGCTGAGCCTCAAGCTCGGCGGTGAGCGTGCGGACGAGTCCGACCAGAGAGGCGTTGAGGGCAGCTGCGTCGGTGGGCACGGTGGTCACGGCGGGGAAGAGAGCACAGCCCGATCCCCGGGTGAAGTTTATTGGTCAACCAGCCTCAGCGGCGGCCTGCTCGTCGCTCCCTCGAGCGGCAGTAGCGGCGGCGGCGAACCGCGCTCCGAAGGTCGATGCCCTCGAGGATCATCGCCAGGGAACCGGGGTCGATCTCGACTCGCTGAGCACCCGGCTCCACCTCGGGCAGTTGGAAGCTCCCAGCCTCCAGCCTCTTGAACAGGATCGCCAGACCGGACCTGTCGAAGAACAACAGCTTGGCCAGGTTGCGACGCTTGTTGACGAAGAACACCAGGTGGCCCTGCAGCACGTCGAGGCCGAGCTGCTCACGGACGATGGCCGCCAAGGAGTGGTGGGACTTCCTCATGTCGATGGGGTCCATGGCGACGAAGATCCGGACAGATGAAGGGAACATCAGCATGCCCCCACCACCGCCAGGAGCCGAGCCAGCGTGTCCTCGCGAAAGTGGTCGTCGACCTCGACCTCGCACCCGTCCAGAACCACCCGGTACACGGCTGGCTGCAAGCGGGGCGCGGCTGGCTGCGAACGCGCCGCGGCGAGCTCGACCAGGCGCAGCCCGTTCGCAACGGGGGCGGCATCGCGCTGGAGGTTGGTTCGCCAGCAGTTCAGCGAGCGGCCGTCGAGCCCGCGCTCCCGGCAGAAGTCGCGGAGCGACTGCTCGGACGCCTCCAGCGCGTCAAGCAGCTCGGCGGCGTCGTTGTGATCTCGGACCTTTCTGCGCGTCATCTCTCCTCCCTTGGGTGTGGGAGGAGAATCACGCAGAGAAGGTGCTCGCGTCACCCGACCTTGGCGGAGGGCTTACCAGCGGTAGACATTGCCGGACTTCTTGCGGTGCTCGTCGGCCGTCATCTTCGCCGCGCACTTGGGACAGCGAATGAGGCCAGTGAGCAGGAAGGTGTGACGCCGTGCACTACATCCAGCCCTTACGGTACAATTGGCGCCCAAACGAAGAGTATTCGCGCGG
>CAZSSV010000270.1:0-3595 GCA_964609425.1 uncultured Isosphaeraceae bacterium
TCTGAGTAGAAGTCGCTCAGCGTGATCTCCAGCACCGATGTACCCATGATGGGTTGGCCGGATGCGTCGAGTTGGACGGACCAGATCTCGTTGCTGGCGGTGGAGGACGGGTTGACACGGTCGTCGTTCCAGAGCGCGTAATAGAGCTGCTCGCCATTGACTTCCAAGCCGAACGGCCGATCACCGAGGGCAACCGGGCCGGCGGCGCCGCTCCACGGCGTGCCGTGATCGAAGGTGCCGAGCACAGCGCCCGTGGCGTGGTCGAGTCGGTAGATGAGCCCGTCCTCGAAACTGCTCACGAAGAACTGGCCGTGGTCGCAGTCATAGGTGATCGACCCGAGGCTGCTGGCGACCGTCGGGAGCACTGCGAAGGTCGAAATGGCGCCCGTATACGTATCAATGCGGTACACGGCACCCCATCCGGACGGACCGGCCACGTCAATGTTCCACGTCTGTGAGGCCGTCACAAAGATGTTGCCTTCCTCGTCCATGGCCAAGCCGAGAATGCTCCCAAGATTGGCGCTGGTCCACGCGGGGTGCGCGTACCGGCCGATCGGGAAGTTGGCATTGAAGGGCTGCGCCGTGATGCCAGAGAGATCAAACACGCTGAGCATTCGATCTCCGGGAATGCCAGGAGAAACAGTCTGCACGGCCACACGACCGGAACCGAACGCCGCAAATGCCTGGTCGGTGTACTGCGGACGACCGGCGCAGTCACTTCCGGGCACCGCTGTGCAGCCACCGGCAGGATCGCAGTTGATGCCGGGATCGGAGCAGAGCGAACCGGTGCCATACCAGACACCAGCGTGGCTGTGGCAGTCGGCCAGGGTCGTCTCGATGCAGTACCAGAAGCCCGAGCCCGGTTCCTCTTCGATGCAGCACGCGCCTTCGCTGGGGATCGGATCGCACTCTACGAAGGGATCGGTGCAGAGGGTTCCCGGACCGTACCAGTACCCACCCAGCGCGTGGCAGTCAGCGTCCGCAAGAACGATGCATACCAAGCCGAGGTCCGCATCCTCGTAGCAACAGGCGCCATCTTCGTGAATCGGATCGCACTCGACAAACGGATCGGAGCAGACCGTGCCTGGTCCGTACCAGTACCCGCCCAGTCCATCACACGTGCTCTCGAGCAGTTCATCACAGACGAGCCCAACATCGGCGTCTTCATAGCAGCAGGCGCCCCTGTCATCCAGGGTTTCGCAGTCGATCAGCGGATCGCTGCAGGAGAGGCCCCCATACCACGTGCCGCCCATGTCCTGGCACTTGTAGTCTTCAACTTCGATGCAGGTGGGACCCATCGCGGGGTCGTCATAGCAGCATGCTGCCTCCGAATGCGTGGGCTCGCACTCGACCATCGGGTCTCCACAGGCGGTTCCGACACCGTAGAAGTAGCCAGCCAGATCCGCGCACTGATTGGGAGTGACGTTCACACAGACCAACCCGCCAGCGTCAGGGTCCTCGTAACAACACGCGCCCGACGGGTCGTCGGCCGCGGCGGTTGCCCCAGCCGCGATCAGGCTGGCCAGAATCGCAAAGGTGGTGTTCTTGGGGCTGAAAGTGGTGTTTCTGGACATGGCTGCCTCCTCTGGAGTGGGTCGTTGCACGGACGGACGGGGGGTCCGCCACCAGGTCTCCGGGCTGGCTGGCTGAATCTGTCAGGGAAAGGCGGAAGGCCAGAGGTGGCCGCAACGGCCCGAGCCCTATCCTCCGGGCCCTATGGCGGCGCACAGGATCGGAACATTCTCGGCATTGTCTATTGGCATCGGGGGCATGGTGGGCGGTGGGATCTTCGCGGTCACAGGGCTGACAGTCGAACTCACACGTGGAGCGGCTCCGGTGGCCTTCGTCGTCGCTGGAATCGTCGCCCTGCTGACCGCCTACTCCTACTGGCGATTGAGCCTGCGATACCCAAGTGAGGGTGGCACCGTCGAATTCGTCAATGTGGCGTTTGGTCCCGGCTCGCTGACGGGCGCACTGAACATACTCTTGTGCCTGTCGTACGTCATTCTTCTCGCCGTCTACGCCTACGCATTCGGGGCGTACGGAGCGAGTTTTTTCCCCGAAGCCGACTATGAGTTCTGGAAGCACGCCCTGCTCACCGGCATCGTCGTGCTCCTTGCCATTGTCAACTGGGTTGGCGCCGATGTCGCCATTCGGTCGGAGAATGCGTTCAATGCCGCAAAGATGCTGCTGCTGGCAATCTTCATCGTGGTCGGACTGTCAACACCCATGAACATGGCTCGCATGGCGCCGCATGCGTGGGTCGAGCCGTTCGAACTTGTCGCCGGCGCGATGGTGATCTTCCTGAACTATGAAGGCTTTGAGTTGATCGCCAACGCCTCAAACAATCTCAAGAATCCAAAGCGGACGCTCCCGATCGCCTACATCGGCGGCGTCCTGCTGGTCATCGTCCTCTACATTCTCATCGTGGTCGTCGTGGTCGGGCACCTTGACTTCAAGAGCATCGGCGCCCATGCCGACTACGCACTCTCAACCGCAGCCAGCGCATTCATGGGCACATGGGGGCACATCATGATCGTCGTCGCCGCCCTGCTCGCGACATCGTCGGCCATCAATGCCACGTTCTATGGCGGTGGCCGGCTCACGTACATCATCGCGAAGTCGGGTGAACTCCCAGGGGAATTGGAGCGCGACGTCCGCGGGCAGCCCCTCGAAGGCATGATCATCTTTGCAGTACTCACGCTCGTCGTCGGCAACTTCATTCCTCTGGCCGCCATCGCCACGATGGGCAGCGCCGGCTTCCTGCTGGTTTTCCTCGCCGTCAATGTCGCCGCCGTGAAGATGTGGCGGGAGACCGACAGCTGGTGGTGGATGTCCCTCCTGGGGGTTCTTGCGTGTCTGGTCGCCCTGGTGGCCCTGATCTGGAAGACGCTCGCCACGCCGGGACAGGCCTGGCAGGTGCTCATTCTCGCCGGGATGATCGTGCTCTCGGTGGGGATTGAATGGATCTACAGGGCCGCTACGGGCCGCTCCATGGTGCTGAAGCACCTTCGATCCCACATTCAGGCCACGAAAGGCTAATTCCCTACCCTTTTGTCCAGTATCGTACGAGGCGTCCCCATTGGGGGTGCCGGAAAGGGACCCCTCGCGATGCACACCCGCCTCGACGACCAAGCCAACGACCTGATCGCCCCAGCCTTTGGCACCCGGTTTCTGGACTCTTCGGTCCCGAAATACCGCATGCCAGACGAGCAGACGCCGGCCGATGCCGCGTACCAGATTGTGCACGACGAACTCATGCTCGATGGCAATGCCCGCCTCAACGTCGCCACATTCGTGACGACCTGGATGGAGCCAGAGGCCAAGCAGCTCATGACCGAGACGTTCGAGAAGAACATGATTGACAAGGACGAGTATCCGCAGACTGCCGAGCTTGAGTGCCGGTGCGTCAACATGCTTGCCGACCTCTGGAACGCCCCGACCGACAGCAAGCCCATCGGAACCTCGACGATCGGTTCAAGTGAAGCCTGCATGCTCGGCGGCATGGCCATGAAGTGGCGGTGGCGCGAGCGTATGAAGGCCGCCGGTAAGCCCACGGACAAACCCAATATCGTGATGGGTGTCAACGTGCAGG
>CAZSSV010000271.1:0-3573 GCA_964609425.1 uncultured Isosphaeraceae bacterium
GTCCACTGGGGGCCTTGGGGAACCCAGGCATCGGCTCTGGCATGGATTGCGAGCAACGGGATCGCACGCCAACTCGCCAAGCGATGCAGCGGGTCCGCCTCGGCCAGCGCCCTTCGGTGAGCTGCGTCGGCGTGATCGGCCAGTGGAAGGGCCGCCCAACTTCCCGATGCCGCCTCAACCGCACAAGCCGCATAGGCGTGTGGCTCGCACAGGCGGGCGAGCGTGGCCATGCCGCCCGCGGACATGCCGCCAACTGCGACCCGGTGCGGGTCCGCTCCGAGGCGATTGACGGCCGCTGCGGCGACGGCATCGATCTCGCCAGCGGCTTCAAGGATGACGTCGATGACCGCTTCCGGAGTCTGGGCCGCTGCATCAAAGCGGTCCCCGTGGCCGGGGAGGTCCATGGCACATGCGGCAATGCCCGACCGCATCAGGCGAAGAAATCGGCCCGGGTCCAACTCCTTGAACCCGGTTCGGCCGTGCAGCCAGACCAGCACGGGGGGCCGCTGTGGAGAACCCTCCGGCTCGACCAGCAGCACCGGAACGGTGCCGACGTGCTCGATGCGGCCCTGCCGTCGCAGCGCAGATGGCAACGCGTCAAATCGATTCGTCATGGCAAGGCGTTGACGGCAGGGGGTTCGGGACGCGATCCTTCGCACATGCTGCAGATCATCGGCGGGCACTATAGGTCCCGCCGCCTCCACACGCCCGCCGACGCTGAGACGACCCGCCCGTATGCGCACCGCGTCAAGGAGTCGGTGTTCAACATCCTGCGCGGTCATCTCGAAGGTGCTCGCGTGCTCGACCTTTTTGCCGGCATCGGCACGATGGGGATCGAGGCCATCAGCCGAGGGGCAGTGGAAGTCCTGATGGTGGAGCAGGACCGGCGCATCTTTGCGCTGCTCGAGCGAAACATCGAGGAGCTCGGATGCGGCGAGCAGGCCGATCTTCTGCGGGGTGATGCATTGGCCTCTGTGGCGTTGCTGCGGAGTCCGCGTCCACTGGACATCGTCTTTGTGGACCCGCCCTTCGCGGTCATGCGGACCGAGGCTGGCCGGCAGCGGGTGCTCGAGCAGATCGGCCGCACCGCTGACATGCTCGATCCGGAGGCATTGGTCGTACTGCGAACGCCTGTCGATGCCCACCGAACGCCACATGAGGTTGCCCAGTTGGCCGGCCCGGAGATTCGGGATCACGGAAGACACCACCAGGTTCTCCTCTACGCGCCCCGTCAGGGGGAGGGCTGAGCATGTCGGTTGAGCGGCAAGCAGCGACCGAAGTGGCGGACCGGCTTCATCAGGCGGGATACGTGGCATGGTTCGCCGGTGGGTGTGTGCGCGATGAACTGCTCGGGGCCGAACCGAAGGATTACGACGTGGCCACGGACGCCGTCCCCGAGGAAGTCCAGCGGCTGTTCCCGCGAGCCGTCCCGGTCGGGGCAGCATTCGGGGTCATGCTCATTCGGCATCTGGGCGCGAGCGTCGAGGTGGCGACGTTTCGTGAAGAGTCCGGGTACACCGACCGCCGCCGCCCGGACTCAGTGACCTTCTCAGACGCCAAGACCGATGCAAGCCGGAGAGACTTCACCATCAATGGCCTGTTTGCAGATCCACGTGACGGCACCATCTACGACTTCGTGGGCGGCCGGGCGGATCTTGAGGCCCGCGTGCTTCGCGCGATCGGCGATCCTGACGCCAGGTTGAAGGAAGACCATCTCCGCATGCTCCGCGCGGTTCGCTTCGTCGCGGCGCTCGGCGTGACGCTCGAGCCGGACACCGAGGCGGCCATCGTCCGGCACGCGCCTGAACTGCAGGGCGTGTCACGAGAGCGTGTCGGGGACGAAGTGCGGCGAATCCTCCAGTGTGAGGGCCGGATGCGTGGGCTGGCCGCCTTGGAGTCGCTCGGGTTGGGGACGGCCATCTTTGGCGAAAAACCGGTCAGCACCTCATTGCGACGTCTGGAGTGTGTGGCCACCGTCTCGGCCGACATCGGGGCGCTGCTGGCAGGTTGGGCGGCGGACCGCAGCGGCCATGAGGGCGTCGTCCAGCGGTGGCGAGCAGCGCTGCTGCTGAGCAATGATGAGTGTGCCGTCATGACGGCGTGCCAAGCGGCCACCGAGCGTTTTGCGTCGTGGGCCACGCTGGGTGTCGCTGCTCGGAAGCGACTCGCCGCCAAGCCCAGGGCAAAGGTCGCCCTGGCGCTTCTCAGGGTGGACGATGCCCAGGCAGCGGATCAGATCGCCAAGGATATCGATCATCTGTCACTGAGCGGACTCTCACCAGCACGTCTGATCAACGGCGACGCGCTGATCGCGGACGGCATGCAGCCGGGACCGGGCCTGGGCGCTGTCCTCGAGCAGGTGTACGACGCGCAATTGGAAGGCCGCGTGCGGTCCCGTTCAGAGGCGATGCAACTCGCCAGAACCCTTTCTCGCACCCCACGCTGAGTCCTCCGAGGGCCTCGCGGGGGTGGGCACGGCTATACTCGGGGACTGTCCGGCACGTCGTCGTGGTTCGGTCGGCGTGGGCGGGCGGATTGGGAGTGCCACAAGAATGTCCACCATCAGCGTGTTCGCAGCCGTGACATGTGCCGCCGCCGCAGGGCTGGCGTCAGCCCAGGACCCGGGCACCGACAGTCGGTACCCGGATCTCGTGCAGGCCTCGGCCGAAGATGATGCCATCGGCGTCTACATCGTGCCGATTCGCGGTCAGGTCGGAACCGACATTCTTCCGGAACTCTACGAGCCGATCATCGAGGACATCAAGGAGAGCGGCGCCGACATCGTGATCTTTCATGTGGACAGTCACGACCAGAAGAACATCGACGACGAAGCTGTGGACATCTTCAAGGGTGCAAGTGCCCAGCCCGGGCAGGCGGACTCGTCGTATCCCGCACTCAAGCCCATGGGCGATCTGCGTCAGGCATTCCATGACGAACTGCCCGAGGACATTGAGCAGATCTGTTACGTCGAGGACGCCATGAGCGTCGCATCGCTGCTGGCCCTGTCGTGGGACCAGTTGTACATCGATCCGGAAGCCGAGTTCGGCGGCGCGTTTGTCGTGTGGGCCTGGATGGCGGCGCCGGTCGCTGCCGACTCGCAGAAGTACGGCAAGTACCTCCGAGCGATCATGGGCGACGTGCAGGGCATCACGCAGTACGGCGGGTGGGACGGCGTGGGCCGCCGGGAGTTCGTGCGGGCGATGGTCGTCCCAGAAGCCCGCGCCAGTACGACGTGGAAAGGCAGAGACGCCACGTGGTACCGGGACGCGCGGGGCGACCTGCTGGTCGATTCGACCGGTGAGCTGCCGCGAAAGGTGGACATGAGCGCGCTGGCGCAGGCGACGATCAACCTCAGTGGTATGGAGGCTGATCAGTTGCTCGTCGCGGACGGAACCGCTGGGAAGGACCGTTTCGTCAAAGACATTCTCGCCCAGTTGGGGCATCGCCGGTTTCGCATCGTCGGCAACGCATCTGACGATGTGGAGAAGCACCGTGCGTCATGGCGATCCGCTGCGGATCGCGCGCGTGAGAATCTGCTCCTCTATCGGCGAATGAGCGGTGGGGGCTTCATGT
>CAZSSV010000272.1:0-3553 GCA_964609425.1 uncultured Isosphaeraceae bacterium
AGACCCCGTCGCCGTCGTTTCGGTAGTTCTTCGGCGCATTGATGCCGCCCTGGGCAGCGATCGAGTGCGCGCGTCGGGAGGAATCCTGAAAGCACATGACGTGCACCCGATACCCCTGCGCCGCAAGCGACGCGGCAGCGGCGGCCCCGGCCAGTCCGGTACCGACGACCACCACGTCGTACTTCGGCCGGTTTCGTGGACCGACCAGCTTCACGTGTTCGAGATGGTTTCGCCACTTGTCGCGAATGTCGCCGGATGGGATCTTGGCATCGAGTTCAAGCATGTCAGTGCGTCTCCGACACGTCCGCCGGCTGGTTGCCGGCGGGAGGAGGAAGAAGGCCGGTCCAGAAGCAGAAAGGCACCGACGAGAACCCGATGAAGAGCCCGAACGAGAGCAACCATGCCCAGATTCGGAACCCGCGGTTGCGATCCTGATTGTCCAGGCCCAACGTCTGAAGGAAGGACCAGCCCCCGTGGTACAAATGGACGCAGATACAGGCCATCACGAAGATGTAGATCGCCGCTACCCACCACAGCGAAAAGGCCGCGTGCAGGTTGCGGTAGACCTCTGCCATCTCGTGCCCATCCTCTTCGGAGAACAGGACCGGCGCCGGTTGCACGTCACCCGTTGTGAATTGCAGAATGTGCAGGACGACAAAGATCAGGATGACGGCGCCGGACGCCTGCATGAGCCGGGCCGCGATCGTGCTGGCCTGCAGATGGTGCCGCCGATACCTTTGGGGCCTGGCACGCTTGTTCTGTTTGATAAGCAGAAAAACCGTGACGATGTGTGCGAGCACGCAGACCAGAAGCACCACTCTGGTGATCCAGAGTACACCGGCCCAGCCAAAAATCGGCTCCATGATGGTCCGCAGGTGCAGCGCGTATTCGTCAATCACCCCGGGACCGGAGAAGACCTTGAGGTTGCCTGCCATGTGCAGGATGAGGAACAGAAACAGCACCACACCGGTGAGGGCGACGACAACCTTCTTTCCGACGGCCGTCCGGTAGAAACTCAAGACTCGCATGCGGCACTCCTGCACCTTCGAACGCGGCGAGCGAACCATCATACCCAAGGGGACGGCGAACGTTCAGGCTGGTTCGCCCGCCCAGGCCCGAACACTCGCGACGGTCGTATCGTCCGCCAGCGCATCACCACCAGACCACGCGCGAACGGCCGACAGGAGTTCCATGACATCTTCGTCTACGGTGCGCGTGCGAGCCAACACCGCTTCGATGTGCTCCAGTCCAAACTGTTCGCCAGCAGCGTCGGGCTGTTCAGGCACGCCATCGGTCATCAGGATGATGCGGTCCGATTCTCCAAGCTCAACCCGTGCGGCCTCGAACTCAATTCCTTCGAGTGCGCCGACCAGCGGTGACGTCGCCGCATGATGAACCACCACACCCCCGTCACTGACATGGGCCCAGTAACCATGTCCCGCATCGACATAGGTCAGCGAGCGATCAGCGCCGAACACACCCACCCACAGGGTGAGGAAGCGATTCGATGCGCTTCTGGCCAAAACGAACGCATTGAGGTCGGCCACGGCGTCCGCCGGTGATGGGTGCCGAACCAGAGCAGCGTGAAGATACGCCTGCGCCGCCGCCATCAGGATGGCTGCACCGACGCCCTTGCCCGACACGTCGCCCAGAATGACGGCGACCCGATCGACACCCAACTCCACGACATCGAACAGGTCTCCGGATGCAACACGCCCCGGATGAAACTCGACCGCATACTGCACCAGGGCGTCGGCCTGTCGATTCAATGGAATCATCAGTTGCTGGGCCTCCCGGGCGGCCGCCATTTCCTCGTCGAGTTCCCGTTGTCTTGCCTGCATGGATCGGCGGCGAAGATTGGCCATGGCCAGCCCGGCCAACTGAGCGAGTGCCTCGCAGAACCCGGCGGCATCCGGCGCCACGGCACCTTCAGACCCGCGGGCATCCAGGTACAGGCAGGCCGCAACCAGATCATCCACAAGGACCGGGCAACACATGGCAGAGTGAATCTCGAGTTCGGCGATGCTCTGGCCCCACCCGCCGTCGGTCTGCTGCGCCGCAAGCGTCACCATCTCTCCCGCGGACGCCCGAATGACCAGCGAGCGGCTGAACTGGGAAGCCCGCTCACCATCACGAGCCCACGTTCCCAAGACCTCCACCGCCTCCTGATCGCCGGCGATTCGCACCAGTGCGGCGCGTCCATACCCCGTACCGACGGCGACCGACTCCAGCAGCGCCTGGGCCAACTCACGCTCGTTGCTCGCGTCATTGATTCGGCCCGCGCAGTCGATGATCAACTGGAGCCGATGGTGCGCCAACCGGCCCGTCGCAGCCGGGTCAATCGCGCGGACATTGGCCGCGTCTTCGGCCGCCCCGTCACGCTCGGTCATCGCGATCGTCGTCGGCGTCCATGCCCCCACCTGCAACACCCAGGGCCCCAGTCCAATGCGGTCCCCGGGCGCCAGCGGCATGGGCTGGGTGGGATCGATTCGCACATCGTTCAGCCACGTTCCATTCGGCCCGCCGAGGTCGTTGAGCAACCACCGGCCAGCAACGTGCTTCACTTCGGCATGCCGCCGGGACATGGTGGCGTCAACGAGGTGCACCTCACAGGCACTTCCGCGGCCGATGACCGCACCGGCGCGCGTGACATCGACCGGTGGCACTGCCGGTCCCCGCACGACGACCAAGCGGAGCATCCCGGCCGCCTGCTCTGCCCCCGACGCTTCATGGCTGGCATCACTGCTCACGCCGGCATGCTACCGGCGTGCCGGCGTGACCGGGCGCCCCAGTCCCTGAGGGCCGCAGTACACTCCTAGCTCTGAGTCCACGTAGCTCAATTGGATAGAGCGTCGGCCTCCGAAGCCGAAGGTTGCAGGTTCGAGTCCTGCCGTGGACGTGGCGTTCGGGCCCTCGCTCACCCATCTCGTCCGGGAGTAGACTCCAACCCATGCCCGCGATCACCTGTCCATGGTGCGGAGACCACGCAAACATTGCCGATGCGCGGTTCATCGCCGCATCGCCGACACTCCTGGGCGACCCGGTGCTCGGCCCGACGGCGCCATTGCGGTTTCTCCCGTGCCGCTTTGACGCTGGCGCGCGGCCGCTCGACCCGGCGGGTGCGTCGTCTACGCGCCCGGCCTGCCCTGCATGCAGGACCGAGTGGCCTTCATCGATCTGGTTCGCCCGCGGCTTCGGCCTGATGCAGGTGCCGGACGCAGACCGCGGCCGCGCGATCTTCCACGCGGCCGCTGACCCGCTGGCACGCGCCGGGTGGTCCCTCCACGACGTCACGCCCGGAGGGCTCCAGGCCACCCTCTCGGCCACCGGCGAGAAGCCCCGTATTGCGTCGCTCCAACTGGAGCGGCCCAGCGAGCGGTGGCTCATCCTGCTCACGAGCGGGCCCGCGGCCACCCCCCCCGATCTGGTGATCGGCGACGAACCGGAGCCGCCCCCGCCGGACGTGGTTCGCGTTGTTCGCGGGTCCACCCTCGACCGCCCGATTGCGAACGCCCAGCGCCTCGATCAGGTCACCGACATCACCATCAACGAC
>CAZSSV010000273.1:0-2615 GCA_964609425.1 uncultured Isosphaeraceae bacterium
CCGCACCACCCATCCTGCGCCAAGAGGGTCGAGCACATGGGAGAACACCTGCAAGGTGCCGGCAGCGAGGTCGATGTCCGCAATCGGCACGAGGACCGCCACGCTCAGCGCGCCGAGCACCGAGATTCCCAGCACCAGCAGCCCCGAAACCAGAATCGCACGAGGAATGGACCGCTGCGGGTTGGTGACATGTCGGAAGTGCACCGCATTGACCTCGAGACCCGAGAGAAACGAGAAGATCGCCGCGATACCGACGACCTCTCCGATCGAGTCAATCTTGGGCACCAGACCGCTCCACTCCAGGGCAATGGCCGCCTCCCGGCCTGACCCCACCCACCATCCCGCAAGCACGATCGCCAATCCCACCGGAAGCAGTGTTCCAAGATACAGAAACGTCGTCGTCAACCAGCCACTGAAGTGGAGCCCGCGGAAATTGACAAGCGTGGCAGTCCAGAAGACCGCCAAACTCACCGCCACCATGAATGGCCCGAGCTGGCGGAGCGAAGGATCAAAGGCATACGCCAGAGACACCGCGCATACCGCAAGCACAGTTGGATACCAGATCAAGATCTGGAGCCACTGGCACCAGATACCGACGAACGCCCACCGCTCACCGAGCGCCTCGCGAATCCATCGGTACACACCCCCGTCATGCGGCCAGCCCACGCCCAGTTCCGCCGCAACCAGTCCGACAGGAATGAAGAAGATGAGGGTAAAGACGGCGTAATACAGGACAAGCGGGAGACCGAATGAGCCAACCTCGGGCAGGCCTTCCAGCCCCACGACGACGGCCGTGTTCATCATCGCCAGAACAAAGAGCGAAATCGATCTTCCTGGCTTTCCACCGCCGTGCATGGGTGGCACCCTAGCGGAATCGCGTCTCAACAGCCGGCGGCGATGGCGGCGGCCCTGGCCCGAACCTGCCGAACCATGCCGTGCAGACCATTGCTTCGCGTCGGGCTCAGGTGCTCGTGCAGACGGAGCCTGGCGAACAACGCATCGAGATCAAATGCGATGATGCCCTGGGTCGTCCGCCCATGCAGTGCGCAGACCACGATGGCAGCGAGCCCTTTGACGAGTTGGCTGTCACTGTCGGCCGTGATGGCGACCGCACCGCCCTCGCTGTGAAGCGCCACCCAGACGGTGCTCTGGCACCCTTGCACGAGATTCGCGTCGTTTCGATCCGCATCCCTCAGAGGTGCCAGCTTGTCGCCCAGGTCCATGATGTAGCGGTACCGGTCCTCCCAGTCGTCCAGAAAGGCAAACGCTTCTTCAAGTTCCTCCAGCGTCGGGAGCGTATGGGGCACGGTCAACCCTCCCTGGGCCTGAAGGCGTCGCATACGTCGGGCCGCGTTTCCATGCGCGGCCCCCCGAGCAGGTCAACACAGTATGGGACGGCCGCAAACACGGCGTCCAGACAGTCAGCGACAGCGCTGGGCTTGCCAGGAAGATTGACAATCAATGTTTCGCCTCGCGTACCGGCAATCTGCCTTGAGAGAATGGCCGTGGGGACGACCTGCAGGGACGCAGTCCGCATCAGTTCGCCAAAGCCCGGAAGCAGCCGCTCGCAGACCGCTTCGGTCGCCTCTGGAGTGACGTCCCGGGCAGCCGGGCCCGTCCCGCCGGTGGTCAGAACCAGCGCGCACGACTGCGAATCGCACAGATCGACGAGCGCCGCCTCGATCAGGTCGCGTTCATCCGGAACCAACACCGCGATCGGCGTCCAATCCGATTCCAGGGCACCTTCGAGCCAGGCCCGGACAGCGGGACCACCGCGGTCTTCATACACCCCGGCCGCAGCCCTGTCCGACACGGTCAGGATTCCAATTCGACACGACACGGGGGGCGAAGATACCACATCGGGGTTGGCCCCAATGAAGCGGGACGGTGCCGATGGCACCGTCCCGCTCGATTGAAGCCTCATATCGCTGCGTTCAGCAGGTCGTGCCGAATGCCTCCAGAACAAGCAGAATGTCGTCCACGGTGTAGTCGGTGCCAAAGCCGGCAACCGCCTCCAGCACGTCATTGACGTTCACAACACCGTCGCCGGTGAAGTCACCTGGGCATGGCGCCTCGTCGCAGTACTTCGCAGAGATCCCGACTGCATCGACGGCCGCCTCGACAACCGATCCATCATTCAGGTCGGACACCGTGAACCGAACCCGGAACGTATCCGTCGGATCGACGCCTGCGATCGACTCAATGTCCCACTCCTTGGTGAACCACCCGCCGTCGACCTCGCCGCCGGTCGGACCGACCGTCTCAAGGTTGACCCAGGACGCGCCGCCATCGTCACTCACGTCCACGACGAACACATCGTTCATCGGGTCGGCACCGCTGCAGGACGATCCATTGCTATACCACCGGGCATAGCTCAACGTGCCGCCATTGGATCCATCCATGTCCGGGCTCGTGAGCGTCGTCGAGCCATCGTCAACGTCCTCGTCGACAGCATTGCCAGAGACGTAGCACATCCCTGAGCCGTCGGCGTCCGAGGGCGCATCACAGCGAGCGCCACCGCTCCCTGAAGGTGTCGCTCGTTCCCAGTTCCCTGTACCTGCACCCGCATACACCGACCACCCCTGGTCGGTATTGAAATCGTCCCCAAACGCGAC
>CAZSSV010000273.1:2625-3541 GCA_964609425.1 uncultured Isosphaeraceae bacterium
GGTCTCGGCAGGTGCGTTGTAGGGGCTGAGGACCAGATCTCCCTCGACGCTCTCGACCGAGATGTACCAATTCACGACCGCGCCGCAGTCGAACGACGGGAAGGTACCGACCATGCCACCGGGCAGGTCACTCATCGCTGCTTCTCCGGCATCACTGCCGGCGGACCAATGCAGGACACCCGAGCCGCTGAGCGGCGCCACATTGCCGCCGAGTTCAATCTCAATCTGCGTCCCGCCACTGGGATCGACCCAGTCGGGCCGACCATTGGGGTACCCGACCGTGAGACTCACGGTCTCAAGCGCAGCCTCGACGCACGCGACGGCATCGATCAGACCATATCCATAGTCATTGTCCTTGCCGGAGCCGCCCATGTCGGTCGCGGTGTCATAGATGATCTGCTTGACCTGCTCGCCGGTGAGGTCCGGATTGGCCGAGAGCATCAGGGCCATGACACCGTTGACGTGCGGTGACGCCATCGAAGTGCCGTCGTAACTGGAGTATCCGCCCGGCACACTGGACCGCGTCGATACGCCCGGCGCGGCAATGTCCGGCTTGATGGCGGAGGAGCCACTGTCGGTGCAGTAGGTCGGACCACGCGACGAGAAACTCGCGACCGAGTTCCCGTTGTACGGGTCCGTTGCGGCGACAGCCATGTTTCGGAAGTCGTCAAGGGCCCGATCGCCTGGACGACGCAGCCCGGAGTTGCCTTCATTGCCCGCCGAGAAAAGGACGATGACGCCTGCTGCTTCGCAGTTGTCGATGAATGACCAGAACGTCTGGTCACACTCTGGATAGCCGTGAGCGGTCACGAGGCCCCACGAGTTGGAATTGGTGTGGGGAACGTCAAAGCTGGTCAGCGGATTTCCGTCTGGGTTCGCGAACCACTGGAACGACAGGATGGCGTACGAAACGGTC
>CAZSSV010000274.1:0-3539 GCA_964609425.1 uncultured Isosphaeraceae bacterium
CTCGGGGCCGGCTTCCGCTTCGAGACGCGACTTCTGCAGCGTGGCCACGATCTGATCGTCGCCGGTGACGGCGACCCCGCACTGGCCGACGATGCACTGCTCGGTGAGATGCAGACCGCTGACGGCCGACCGGTCACAGCGGACGATCTGGTTGACATCTGGGCGGCAGCGGCGGAGTCGGCAGGTGTTCGGAGCGTCGAGGCCCTCATCATCGACGACCGGGTGTTCGACCGAGTCTGGCGCCCAGCCGGGTGGCCGAGGGACCAGTTGCACCGCAGGTACTGCGCGCCCGTCGCAGGCATCAACTTCAGTTGCAACACCATCTCATTTCGCCCGGCGCCGAGTCACAGTGGCGTAGACGTGTCGGATGCTTGGCCCGCCTGGGGCGGCCTCGCCATCGTCAATGCACTCAAGCAGGGCCGCAAGGGACGTGATACACACGTCATTCACGGGTCCCATCAGCCAGATCGCGGCGGCATCGTGCTGACGGGAACCGTTGTTGAACCGACCAAGGTGCCTGTAGAAATCGTCGTCGAGGCACCTCCCAGGCACTTCGGTCTGCTCCTTGCCGAGCGGCTGAGTGCGCGGGGAATCGCCGTCAATGACGTGAGGCTGGCCACGGACTCCGATCCCCCGGCAGCCGGAAAACTCGTCGCGCCACCGATTGTGACGACACTTGAGACCGTCATGCGGCGCTGCAACCACGACAGTTACAACCTCTACGCCGACGCGATGTTCAAGCGACTCGCCCACGAGACAACCGGACGCCCAGGAACATGGGACGACGCCTCACGCATCGTGACCCGCGGTGTCGAACAGTTCGCCGGACCCGAAACGGGCCTCACCGTCGTCGATGGCAGCGGCATGAGCCGCCTCAATACCATGTCGGCCCGCGCCATGACGGCGTGGCTCTGCAGCTTTGATCCAAGCCGCCCGAACGACGCCTTCTTCATTTCGTCGATCAGCAGACCTGGCGAAGGCAAGATGCGGACGCGGTTCCGCAACATCAACCTCCACGACGCCGAGGTACGGGCCAAGAGCGGATACCTGCGGTCGGTGTACGCACTGAGCGGCTACGTCACCTGCGATGGCGGCAAACGCTTCGCCTTCAGCATTCTCATCAATGATCCGCCTGCGAAGACGAAGTCCAAGGCACTTCAGGATCGCATCGTCGAACTCGTCGCAACTCAGTGCGGCGCCTGACCGAGCGTCTCATTCACCACACCGAGCAGGTGCTTCCACTCCCCGGGCGTGTACCCATTGACCCTCGCCGCGACCGTCCCGTCCGGCGCAATGACGACCGTGACGGGAATCCCGTTGATGCCCCACGCATTGACGAGCTCATTCGTGTGAGACACAAGTGTTGGGAACGTCACCGGCTCCTTCGCCCAGAACTCCCTGATTCGCTTCATCCGGGCCTGCAGATCTCCGCGGCCGTCCATCACGTTGACGCCATACACCAGCACCTCACCCTGGTTTCGCCCCGTCTCCTGAAAGAGACGTTCGATTTCAGGCAGCGCCGCCCGGCACGGGCCGCACCACGTCGCCCAGAAGTCCAGGACAACGCAGGATCCCCTGAGATCAGAGAGGCGCACCTCGCCCCCCGCCGTAGAGGGAAGCGTGAAGTCGGGGGCTTTGTCACCACCGCCGATCACAACGGTTTCAGCGCGTTCACGCGCCTGAAGGGCCTCGACGTCCGCGACGACTCGCCGCGCGCCAACTTCAATCGTCGGATGGCTGGGCGCCTCATGCACGGAGGTGTCGACGGTCACATGCAGGCCACGCACACCGCCGTCCGTCGCATCCAATTCGGCAAGACAACCGGAAGCGGGATCGATGGTCAGATCTGCCGATCCGGCCGAATCGGAGAGGTGCAGAACCACTCGGCCCGCCGCGTCCGTTGACATCCCGGTCACCGTGGGGCGTGTCAGCAACCTGCCGGTCACGGCCGCCACCCACCGGTCTCGGGACTCACCCGCCCGAGCCAGCAGTTGATATGGCGGTGATGTCGTCATGGCCAGAACCGCCTCGACCGTGGCCAGAAGGTCATCCCCGCGGTCGACGTCCACCACCCGGTCCTGCACCATGTCCACACTGGCCAGCAGTCGATCGCCCTGCGTCACCATGGTGAACCCGGGGCCCGCCCAGCTGAACGCGTCACCGGGCCCGAAGCGAACACGGTCCACACGCTTGATCGTGTCATCGCCACGCCTGATGGTTCGCTCCGTGACGAACTCGACGCCCTGATGCTCGGCATACGCATCGATCATCGCGTCGAACGCGGCCGAAGCGACAGGGTCCTGCACCGGCGACGCTGCGGAGGGCACCGCCACCTCGGCAGGGCCGGCCGGCCTTTCGCACCCACAGAACAGTACGCCCAAGCCCAGCAGCGAGAGGCCAAAGATTCCTGCTCGTAGAAGCGTCATTCAGTGAGCATCCTTCATGGCTGGGCCGAGCATGTCGCCGGAGCGGTCCAATCCCGTTCGCGACATGACACGGCAATGATCTTCGATGGGTCCATGGGCGGACACAAAACCCAGGAGCAGTTCGTGCATGGTTTGATGCACGCTCGGATGCGTGGCTTCGGCGTCCAACTCAACCATGGGAAGCAGAACAAAGGCACGCTCGTTCATGCGAGGGTGGGGTACCCGAAGCCCCGGCTTCTCGATGATTCGGTCACCCCACAACAGGACATCGAGGTCGATCGGGCGTGGTCCACGTGGCACGGCCCCCTCACGCACACGCCCGAGCGCCTCCTCAATTGACCGCAGGTGGCCAAGCAATATCAGAGGTTCGAGCCGAGTCCGTACCAGCGCCACGGCATTGACGAAGTCCGGCTGATCGACGACGTCGACCGCAGCACTCTCGAAGAGAGTGCTCAACCGAACGACCTGCACGCCCTCCACGGCGTCCATCTGCTCAACAGCCTGGAACACCGCGGCGGCGCGGTCACCCATGTTGGAGCCAAGACCGATGTAGATGTCCTCACGCACCTGGTGGCCACTCCCATGGCAAGGCATGTTGCACTCCGAGAAGGTGCCACCGTAGCCACTGCAGCGCTGCGTCGATCGTTCCGGCGCGTACATGCCCGCGATCGCCGGGCACCTTCACGCGCCGGGTGCTCACGCCCGTCTCGTCGGCGAGGCCAAGCCACACCGTCCCGACGGGTTTCTGCCGGCTTCCGCCGCCCGGACCGGCAATACCAGTCACCGACACGGCCAGGCTCGCCCCACTCCGAGCCCTCGCGCCTGTGGCCATCGCTGCGGCTGTTTCAGCACTGACCGCGCCGGGGCCGGACGCCGAGAGGAGTGCCCCCGGCACCCCCAGCGTGCTGGCCTTCATGTCGTTGGCATAGCTCACCCAGCCCCCCACAAACCAGTCGCTGGCCCCTGCCACCGTCGTGAGCGCCGCGGCCAAACCGCCAGCGGTGCAGGACTCCGCCGTTGCGATGGTTGCGTCCCCCACCGCGACCGCGACCGCCGCCGGAAGATCTTCGGTCCCGTCCTGCATCGCAATCAAGGATACGCAACATGCTCCAT
>CAZSSV010000275.1:0-3508 GCA_964609425.1 uncultured Isosphaeraceae bacterium
GGGGCATTGATCCGGCCCATTGGTGGTTGGATGTCGGACAAGTGGGGCGGCGCGCGCGTGACGCACTGGGACACGATCATCATGATCGCTTCGACGATCGGTGCCGGCTACTTCGTGTCACTCGCGATGCAGTCTGAGAATCCAAAGCAGTACTTCATCCCCTTCCTGCTGCTGTTCATTCTGCTGTTCGCAACGACCGGTATCGGAAATGGTTCGACGTTCCGCATGATCGGCGTCATCTTCAGTCGGGACATGCGGGGCCCGGTGCTTGGGTGGACATCAGCCATCGCAGCGTACGGGGCCTATCTGATCCCGAAGATCTTCGGAACGCAGATCAAGGCTGGTACACCGCACTACGCGCTCTACGGATTCGCGGGGTACTACTTGACCTGTCTGATCGTGAACTGGTGGTTCTACGCACGGAAGGGTGCCGAGATCCGGTGCTGAACCCCGTCTCGTCTCCTTGAGGAACGCTCATCATGTCTGTCATTGGTTCCACAACACCGCACCCTGAGGCGCATGACCCGAATCTGGCCCATCACTTCGAGTCGATGGAGCAGCAGCACGAGGCCGGCAAGCTGGGGATGTGGCTGTTTCTCGGGACCGAGGTGCTGCTCTTCGGCGGGCTGTTCTGCGCCTACGCGGTGTTTCGGGCCAACCACCCGGCGCTGTTCGCATGGGGAGAACAGTTCCTCGACGAGAAACTCGGCGCGGCGAACACGGCGATTCTGCTGATCTCCAGCATGACGATCGCCATGGCCATCACCTACATTCAGCGGGGCCATCGGCGAATGGCGATGGCCGCCGTCGCTGTGACGTTCATCTGCGGCGCCATGTTCATGGCGATCAAATCTGTGGAGTACCAGCACAAGTTCCACGACAAGCTTCTCTGGGGAACGGGCTTCTACGAAATGCCCGAAGGCGGCCACGGTGGGGGTGCCGCATTGGCTGCAGTGCCCGCTGGCGTGGGGGATGCTGCGAAGGGCCGGGCTGGGTGGGACAGCACGTGCCGCTCGTGTCACGGCGCGATTGGGGAGGGTGTCGATGGGCAGGGCATCGACCTCAGGTCGAGCGTCTTTACGCAGGGGCTCGATGACGAAGGGTTGCTCGCCTTCATCAAGAAGGGACGACTGCCCAATGCGCCCGACTCCGCGACCGGCATCCTGATGCCCCCCAAGGGTGGCAATCCGCTGCTCAAGGACCAGGATCTGCGTGACATCGTGGCCCACCTGCGGACGCTTGAGACGCCCATTGCTGGCGGCGCGGGCGATACGGCCGAAGATGGGGAGGCCGCCCCGGCCGAAGGTGGTGAGGCCGCGCCGGCTGAGCCAGCGGCAGCCGTGGCCGAGACGCCGACCGCGGCAGCGAAGGGGACATGGCTTCCCAGATCCTCCATCCCCAATGCGCCGGAGGGACCGCCGGGTATCACGGACCGTCTCATCGACGACGTGGAGTACACGGTGCATCGGCCCGTGGCGCAATTCGACCCGAACCGACCCGCAAACGCCCACCTCTTCTTCGGCATCTACTTTCTGATGACCGGGTTGCACGGCATCCACGTCATTGCCGGGATGCTCGTCATGCTCTGGCTGTTGTGGCGTCTGGGCCGGGGTGACTTCGGTCCGCGGTACTACGCGCCGGTCGAGTGCGGCGCGCTGTACTGGCACATCGTGGATGTGATCTGGATCTTCCTGTTCCCGTTGTGGTATCTGATTGCGTAGCGGGCCGAGTCTTCTCGATCAGGACGGGGCGGCGGCCGCCGCTGGGACGACTCTGGGAGGATGCCCAGTGTGCTCGGGGGCAGGCGCCACTCGAAAATCGGGTCTCGCGTGTCCTGACGCAGGCGTGGTTGTCGTGTCCGGGATGGAGGATCTCACCATGAAGCACAGAGTTCGTCGGACCCGCTGGTTTGTAACGCCGTTGGTGGCAGGCAGTTCACTCCTTTGGGGATGCCAGGGATCGGGCAGTCGCCCGTGGTTGGGCTCGTGGAACCTGAACAAGGCGGAGGTGATGCAGTCGCTGTCGGCCGCGGGCGTGGCGTCGAGTGATCCGATGGATCTCAAGGGGTACGTCGGCCGGCACATGCACGACGACTTTACGATGGACTTCAAGGCCGACGGCCGCGTCGAGACGACAGGTGTGTTGAACGGGGACACCCGCGTGGAGCATGGACACTGGGGGTCCTCGGGCGACTCGGTCTGGATGACAGAGGACGGCTCGTCATCCCGGATGCGTGTCGAAGTGCGTGGTCGTACCCTCTCGCTGACTGATTCCCAAGGGCACATCATGCATTTGACGCGGCCCTGACTGCGGACGCCACTGCCCGCCGATCAGGGCACGCCGCCATCTGGAGTCGGCTTCCCGATACGCCAGGCGGCCACTCGCATGTCGCCCCCAGCGGTCAGCATGGTTCCATGCGTCGGGAGCATCAGGATGTCGTGCAGGTAGTTGTCGTGCGCATGGATGCTTCTGAGTTGCCGGCCCTGGAGTGTCCAGAGCGACAGCATGCCCCCTTCGCCGCCCGTAGCAATGGCGGCATCCGATGGTGTGAAGGCCGCCACGTGGACTGGGCCGTCGATCGCCTTCCAGTGCGCCAGTGTTCGGCCGTTGCCCCCGTCGAGGATCGCGACGTACCCATCGCGTGTGGTGACGGCCAACTGGTTTCAGGCATGGTTCCATCTGACTGACCAAGCCTGGGGCACCGAAACTCGCCAAATCCGTGAGCCATTTCTTGTGACTTCGATCGCAGACGCCTCCTGCCCCACTGGCTCGGCCGCCGGGGCAGGTTGGCCAACGATGGTCGCAACATGCCCATAGCGAGAACAGGCCCGCGGGTGTCCGCCGGACACGCGTGCTGTGCTTGCGCATGGCTCATGGCTGGGCGTCGAGGGCGTGATGGCACCAGTGGCAGTGTCGATGTGGTCGGAGGCCGGCGCCTTCAAAGTCGGTGTCGATTGCGTCAAGCAGGCGGCGCATGCGTTGGTTGAGCGATGTGTCTTCACCGCAGGAGCTCGCCAGCAGCGACGCTCGCTCACACTCAGGCGTGTCGACAAGGGTGAGAAACAGCTCTACTTCGGCGGCGTGCGGGAGGCGATCGCTCATAGGTCGAGATCAAGTTCCACAGCGAGCCACGCTCGGGCGTGGGCCCAGTCTCGTCTCACGGTGCGTTCTGAGAGGTGCAGGGCACAGGCGATTTCGGCTTCGGTCATCCCGGCGAGAAACTTCATCTCAACGATGCGTGCCTGCCTCGGGGAGGCTTCTTCGAGGGCCGTCAGGGCTTCGTCCAGCGACTCGATGGTGACGGCCTCCGGTGAAGGCACGTCGCCGCACGCCGACAGGGAGACGGTCCGTGTGCCACCAGTTCGCTTGAGCCTGCGTCGCCGTCGGGCCTGATCGGCCAGCACGCATCGCATCGCGATGGAGGCAAGTGCCATGAAGTGCTCACGGCTCTCAAACTCGGTGCGGGTTCGATTGGAGAAGCGAAGGAATGCCTCGTGCACCAATTCTG
>CAZSSV010000276.1:0-3504 GCA_964609425.1 uncultured Isosphaeraceae bacterium
AATCGGACCACTCCACTGCCGATGCAAGGTCTCCCACAGAGGGAAGTTGCCGGCTCGCTCGTCATTCGCAGCGTCGAAGTGCCGAACAACTACAACTATGCACTGTGGGACGGCACCGGCCCGCGGCCTCCGCTCATCAATCCCATGTTGCCCGCCGAGGCGCCTGTTCGATGTGACCAACTGTGGTTTGTCATGGACGGGTTTGAGCGGTCAAAGGCGTATGGATCGTCGCTCGACCCCGACTCGCCGCTTGGTGAGCCGCGGGTGATTGGGGGCGCTGCCGCAGTGACTTGGGGACATGGGCTCCAGTTTCCTGAACTGTCCGCGTTCTCGATCGATGAACCGAGCGCGGAGGAAGAGACGACTTCGCTGCACGGTGACCTGCCGCCGCAGTTCAGTGGTCACGATGTGGACTTTGATGTACTTCGCGATGAAGGCAATGTTTCACGCGTGGCGCCATTTCATCGGTCCAATGTCCAGGGCGAATGGGGCGGGGCCTTGCCGGCCGTGTACTCGCGGTACGGATTTCCGGGCGGTGGCGGTGCGGATGCGTTGTACAACCAGAGCGAACCGGAAGGCGGGGCGGTTCAGATTCGAGGAGATCAGCCAGAGGCCAGGCAGTGGGTGCTCTCGCGGCAAGTCGTGGCGATGGCGGACGACGATTCTGCCAATCCGGATGAGTCGAACAAGCAGATCTACCTGACGCGTGCATTCTCGATCGAGTCGCTGCTGCCCGTGGATCCCCGACGCGTCAACTCCAACCAAGCCGGTTTCCAGCGAGAAGCGCCCGTGCACGACATGGGGCGAGTCGATGTGACGGCCATGAATACGGGCGAGATTCGCAAAGCGATGCTGCTCTCGCGAGCGCCGACCTACCCCGACACGCAGATGCGCCGCCGGCCGTGGTTCTCCGAAGACGACATCAATCTGACCCACACGGTGCTCGAGGACGATGGCGTGTTGCCCGGGCCCTCGACCGATGAAGACCGTGGTACCCAGCGATATCTCCTTCGAACAATGCTCGCATGGCCGCGTGTGGAACGCTCGCCCGCCGGGCCGGCCCGATACGACCAGAGTGTTACAAATGGTCTTGCCGGGTCCGCCTGCAGCAACTTCATTGTGGAGTGGACATGGGACGACGACATCGGCGAAACCACGACGTGGGATACCGTTGGCATCCTGAATCCGGCAGGCCGCCGCAACCGGGTGACCTGGCAGGGGTGGCGGTACGACCCGAGCCAGGTCAATGCGATGGATCTCCCCCATGCGTCCCCGTTGACCGAAATCGACTCCAACGGTCAGCAGGTGGAGGTGCTGCGGCAGAAGGGGGACCAGTTCTGGTTCGGGATGCCGGACAAGTATGAGCAGGACGATCCGGTGGATGCGTGGGACCGGGGCACGGTGGCGTTCTCGCAGTTTGCCGAGGCCTTCCCTGCACCGCAGGGAACCTTCGATACGCCAGATGGCGTCCTGCACGAAGCGGACAAGTTGCCTGTTGCTGCGCCGAGTCTCGTTCACCCGGATGCCATCGACGAGGAAGTCACGGCCGGCTCATTCAATGATGCCCCGGTCGTTCGGGAGTACTGGGCGACGTTCGGGGCCAATCGACGTTGGCCCTTGCAGCGGGGTGTTGACCAGTTTTTCGGCATCGACCCCTCGACAGGCCCCGGTAACCCGGACGGCATGTTGGACCCCGATCCCTCCTACACGCCCTGGCCTTCGGCCTTGCGGGTTTCCATGGTTCTTCACGACCCAGCATCGAACCTTGAGCAGGGGAAACTCGTTCAGTTCGTGATCGAACTCCCCAAGGAGCGGCTGCAGTGATCAGTGTGACACCGACCTCACCTCGCGGCGGCCGCCGTGGCAACGCCCTCATTCTGGTGGCGGGCGTGCTGGTGCTGTTGGTCATCATGGCCACCGTCTTCCTGTCCCGTACGGGCACACTTCGAGAACTCGGCACCGCTCAGCGGCAGGGGGCGTTCCACCGCGACCGCATGGAGTCGGCCGCAAACGATGTGGCGCAGGAGCTGGCAGACAGCCTGTTCGTTCGGCCAATCGACTACACCCTGGACGAGTACGTGCTCGGTGTCCCGCCCGAGGAAGCACGTCGTAAGACGCCGGACGCAGGGACTGACCGGTATGAAGTCGATCCCAAGTTTGCCTGGAACCGCGCTCCGCACGAAGTGATCCCTTGGACGAATCCGCCCGACTGGCTGACCTGGCCGCTTCGGCCCGGCCCATTGCCGGAGCGAACCGACGATGAGGACCTTGGGCCGCTGGCGGATCTTTCGGCCTGGCAGTGGGGGGAGTACCGGCCTTCAGGCGCGAGTTTGGATCTCTTCACCTGGCCCGATGCGGGCGAACTGTGGCCGCCGAGCACGCAGCCCTACGAGCAGGTCGTCCTGCAGCCGCGCGAAAACCCACTCGGCGGCCCGGGCGTGTCAGACACGCGGTGGCTGCGGGATATCGAGCCGCAGCGGATGGGCGTGCGCTCACTCGCCGACCCGATGGGCGCATCTGTCTCTGAGAACAACCCGTTTCTGGACCGCCACGCCGATGCCTTCAGTCATTGGCGGCACATGTCCTGGATTGGCCGCCCCGGCAACGGGTGGCGCATGATTCCTGACATCGCCGACGTGACGGGGGTTCGCAGCAACATCGATGCGGACGGGCAACGATTCTCCGCTGACAGCAGCGGCCAACCGGCGGCGTGGGCCGACGGGCGGGCGTACTTTGGCGGTGTGTACCAGCGGAGCGATGTGCCGGTTGAGCAGTGGCCGTCCATGATGCCAACCCAGTATGTCAGCGGCTTCAATGGGCCGCAGCTCAGTCGATTGACCGATCACGATCCTTTGTTGGGTGGCGACACTGCGACCAGTGTGTTCTTGCCACCGAGCGATGATGCCGAGGTTCTTGAGGGCCTTCAGGATGCCTCGGTATTGGCCAATAACGGAGAGGTGTCCATCGACTTTTGGGATCGTTGGCTGACATGGCTTCGGCCGGAAGGTTACAAGGCGGCGGTCGCGGCGGCCCGCACGGGCAATGGCAATCTTCTGCCACCGAACTTCTACGACCTCGACGACCTGGACGGCGACGGCATTCGGGGTGAGTACTTCAATCCTGCGAGCTTTCCCGACCACCCGGACTACGACGGCAGCGCTGACCCACAACTTGGCGAAGCGCCGCTCGATGAGTTTCGCCCCGGCGCGGCGCGTTGGCATGTCTCCAGGATTCTGACCGACACCGACGGCGACGGATTCACCGATTCCTTCTGGTGGCTCTCACCGCACGTCGGTGTGGACGGCACGCGGCAAGTCGTTGGCGTGTCCGTGACGGACAACTCCGGCCGCATCAACGCCAACGTCGCCACCCGCTTTCTGAAGGCCGATAGCCCGGGATCGCTCGAAGGCACACGCGGCTGGACGCCGGCGGATGTCGCGCTGGTCAGCCAGAACTTTGCGCCCGCAGGCGACGACGCCGATGCCCCGCAGGACGCGCCCGTCT
>CAZSSV010000277.1:0-3481 GCA_964609425.1 uncultured Isosphaeraceae bacterium
TCTTGAGAGTTCTGCGGCTGCTGTCGCTGGTCCTGTTGCTGCTGCTGTTGCTGGGACTGCTGCTGCGAGCCCTCTTGCTGCTGATTCTGGTCTTGAGCATCCTGCGGCTGCTGACTCTGGTCCTGTTGCTGCTGCTGTGACTCCTGCTGCTGCTGACTCTGGTTCTGTTGTTGCTGCCGGGACTGCTGCTGCGAGTCCTGTTGCTGCTGGTTCTGGTCTTGAGCATCCTGCTGTTGTTGATTCTGGTCCTGTTGCTGCTGCTGCGAATCCTGTTGCTGCTGGTTCTGGTCTTGAGCGTCCTGCTGCTGTTGACTTTGCTCCTGTTGGTCCTGCTGCTGCTGTTGTTCCGCCTGCGCCTGCTGGGCCTCTTCAAGCCGCGCGGCGGCGAGCTCGCCATTGGCGTGCGCCCAGTTCCGCCACTCGGCGTTCGGAGGCGCCGTTTGAATTGCCTGACGATACGCCTGCAGCGCCTCCTGATAATCGGTGATCTGGGCCGTGGGGTCGGGCTGACTCTCGGCACGCTTTGCCAGCGCATTCCCGCGGTTGTAGGCGGCCACTGCGGACAGCGCGGGGTCAGACGCCGACATGGCACGCTCAAATGCGGCAGCGGCCTGCGTCATGTCGCCGGCTCGATAGGCTGCAACGGCGCGGTCATACGGGAGAATCGGATTCGGGTTGGACATTCCCTGAAGTGCTTCGGCAAGCGCATTGGCCGCTTCCGCCCACGCCTGGCGATCCTTGGCGTCCTCCGCGATCGTGAGCATCTCACGCACGGATCGGGCAGGGGGTCCCTCGGGCACGGGTGCTGGTGCGAGCAGTGTCGACGTGAGGCAGAGCGCATGCCAAGTCATGCGGCGGCTCCCTGTGATGTGGGGATGGAAGTGCCGCGGTCGGCCGCCGGATTGACGCGTGTGCGAGTGGCGCGGGCCCGCAGGCCCAGCCCGCTCTCGATCGCCAGCAGCAGCAGCGCGGCCCCAACCAGCCATCGATAGCGTGGGATGGCATGCTCCATGCGAGCCGACTCGATGCGTTTCCCATTGGCAGGGGCAATGACACGGTCATAGACATCAGCGAGATCGAGATTGGCCGTGCCGGCCGGA
The DNA here is from genome assembly GCA_964609425.1 of uncultured Isosphaeraceae bacterium. GTDB lineage: Bacteria > Planctomycetota > Phycisphaerae > Phycisphaerales > SM1A02 > UBA12567. The sequence goes on from CAZSSV010000277.1 coordinate 1,101, forward strand.
ATGAAGTGCCCGTTGCCCGCTTCTGCGATCTCCTGCAGGAGATCGCCATTCATGCGCGACCAGACTTCGTGGCCGTCATGCGAGAGGTAGATCCGTTCACCATCGACGTTCACTGGAATGCGTCCACCCTCATCGGCATCACCCAGACCGACGGTCCAGATCGAGATCCCGGCATCGGCGGCGGCCGCTGCGGCTTCGACGGGGTACGAGCCCATGTCTTCGCCATCGGTCAACACGATGATGGCCTTGAGCCCGTCGGTCCCCGTCTCCAGAGCGCCCTCGGAGAGGCGGATGGCATCGCCCAACATCGATCCGCCCCGGCGGCCCGTCCTAGGGCCGACTTCGTCCAGGGCAAGACGTATGGCCGGAAGATCTCGGGTCAGGGGCACCTTCAAGGTCGGCTGCCCACCGAAGATGATCAGGCCAAATCGGTCACCGACCGCGTGTTCGATGACATCGGAGATGTACTGCTTGGCCCGCTTGAGTCTGTTGGGTCGCAGATCCTCGGCCAGCATCGACCGGGAGGTGTCCAGAATGAAGACGACGTCGATGTTGCGCTGCGCAACCCGCTCGAAGCGAGCCCCGAGACGCGGGTCCAGCAGCGCGACGCTCAGCAGCACCAGAGCGCCGATCAGGGACATGCCCCGCCACCCACGTCGGGTGGGACCGATGGCTCGCGTGAATCGCGTGCGCAGATTCGCCGAGGCCAAGCGGGCCAACGCGCGGCGACGGCGGCTTGCTGCCCACATGAGCAGCAGGGCGGCGGCGGCGGCGGTCCACAGCCAGAAGATTGCGTCGGGTTGAGCGAATCGAAGGTCCACGGCGGCTCCGTCAGGGAATCGTCCGGTATCTGGTCGAGGCAAGCACGATCTCGAGCAGCAGTACCAGCATCGGAAAGATGAGAAGTGGGGGCAGACGCCAGCCGGCGAGATCGACCGGCGCGACCGCGAGATCGGTGTATCGGTAGAAGCGCTCTTGGGCCACTTCGGTTTTCTCCATCGCGTCGATCTCTTCATAGACCGCAGCGAGCGAGGACGTGTCCTTCGCGCGGAAGAACCGGCCGCCGGTCATCTCGGCAATCCGCTTCAGCGTCGTCTCATCGATTCGGACCGGAGTCTGCGCCAGCCTGGTGCGGCCATATGCGTCGGTGACCGGAATCGGCGCTGTGCCATCAATGCCGACACCGATCGTGTACACCTTGATGCCCAGCGCGCGAGCCATGTCCGCAGCCGTCAGGGGGTCGAGCTCGCTTGCGGTGTCCTCGCCGTCGGTGAGCAGAATGACCACACGGCTCCGCACATCATCCGTCGTCAAGTCGGGACGGTCCTCCAGATCGGTCAGCCGGCTGACGGCCAGTGCCAGCGCGTCGCCGATGGCCGTTCCGGACCCTTCCGCCTCGGTGGCCGGCCGGACCTGCTTCAGCGCCTCGGTCAAGGTGCGATAGTCGAGCGTCAATGGGCAGATGCTGTCGGCCCAAGTTCCGAACGTGATGAGTCCAATCAAGTCATGTTCACGCCCGGGCAGAGATTCCTCGCCGAGGATGAAGTCGGCGGCGACCTTCTTGACGACCTCCAGCCGATCCGCCCGCCGACCCTCGAGTTGCAGATCGAGGGCCCGCATGGACCCGCTCCGGTCAAGGACCAGCTCGATGGCCACCCCTTCGACCGATTGGCTCGTCTTCTCGTCACCCTTTCTCGGCCCGGCCAACAGCACGATGAGCATGAGTACAGCGATCGTTCGGAGTGCCGGGAGGACCCACCGGGTTCGCGCGGCCCAGCCATGGGGCACGGAACGGGCCGCAGCCGTGCTCGACCACGGGACTGCTGGTCGGCGGGTCCGCTGAGCGAACCGCCACCAGACGATGGGAATCATGGGCACGACCAGCAGCAACCACCAGAGGGAGTCGGGGGAGAACATCAGCATGTGACGGGCTCCAGCTCCTGCGCCTGTTCTTGCTCGGCCAGGCGGGCTTCGCAGTCGTGGACGAAGTCTCGGGCGTCGCCGAGGGCCTGACGGCCCTGCTCGAGGGCAGGCTCGTGCCCGGCGAACTTCACGAGATCGGCGGTTCGCAGGAACGCGCGGAGATGGCTCCGCTGCGATTCCAGCAGTCGCTCGTCCCGTTCAGCGGCGGCGAGAAACTCCATCGTCGTTTTGCGAGGGGCGGCCAGCCCGAGCCGCCCTTCGATGTACTGGCGAATGATGCCGCTCAGCGCGACATAGAAGGGCTCGAAGTCTTCGCGGTCAAGATGGCCCTGGCGGGCGAGGGAAGTCATGGCCGCCCTGGCGATGTCTGCTGGCGAGGGTGGGGGGCCTTGGCCGCCTGTCCGTGAGAGCACCCAGATGGCGCCGCCAGCCATGACCAGGATCACCGCCCCCGCTCC
>CAZSSV010000278.1:0-3459 GCA_964609425.1 uncultured Isosphaeraceae bacterium
GCAGACGGGGCTTGAGCATGCCTGGGTCGTGCTGTTGGTTGGGCCAGCGGGTGGAGCGTTTGAGTATGCCGTGGCCGTCCTGGTTGAGTACGGCGGTTCGGGAGGCCGGGTGGCAGGACCGATCGCTGACCAGGTTGTGCGGGCGCTGCAGGACACGGGACACCTGGCGGTGTCACCGTGAGCCGCAGCGGCGGATTGGTCAGGCCCGGCGGCGCGTTTCGCCTGGCACCCCGCCGCACGTGGCGGGCACGCGTGAACTGGATGACGCCCGCGTGGTTGTGTGTGATCGCGGCGCTGGTGTTGACGGGAATCGGCCTGCTCGCCATTGACACGACCCGCCCGGAACTGGTGCCCAAGCAGGCGGCGCTGCTGGTTGTGGGCCTGATCGCAGCAGGGCTGGTCACGGTGCCGTCTCACCGCTTTTTGCAGTGGATCAGTTGGCCCCTGCTGGTCCTCGTGGCGTTGCTCCTGGTGTTTCTCCTGCTGCCGGGTGTGCCCGACGCAGTCGTGCGGCCGCGAAACGGGGCCCGTCGGTGGATCAACCTGGTCGTCACGGACTTTCAGCCGTCGGAATTGGCCAAGGTGGCGGTGGTGTTGTCGATCGCGGCGTGGCTGCGGTTTCGACGCAACCATCGGAGGCTTCGCGGGCTTGTTCCGCCACTGCTCATCGCATTGATCCCGATGGGGCTGGTGCTTCTTGAACCGGACCTGGGAACAGCGCTCCTCTTCCTGCCGACGGCGTTTGCGATGTTGGTTGCGGCGGGTGCCAAGATGCGTGATCTGGGCGTCATCGTGCTCTTCGGGCTGATCGCAGCTGGCGCGATGACGCCGCTGCTTCGTCCGCACCAGAAGGACCGCATTCTGGCGATGTGGGCGCAGGTTCGAGGCGACTCGGCTTACGTCGATGACATCGGGTACCAGGGTGAACGGGCCATGACGCTCGTGGGCGCCGGTGGCCTGGCCGGTCACGGCGGCGAGCAGGCGTCTCGGCTGGTGCGATGGAATCACCTGCCGGAGGAGCACAATGACATGGTGTTCGCCGTCATCGTGGCGCGGTGGGGCCTGCTCGGAGCTGTCGTCACGTGGGGGCTTTTCGGCATCCTTTCGGCAGGTGGCCTGCTCGTTGCGGCGCAGTGCCGGGAGGCCTTTCCGAGGTTGGTTGCGGTGGGCGCCACCGCCTTACTGGTCTCGCAGATGGTGGTGAACACCGGAATGACGATCGGGGTGATGCCCATCACAGGGATGACGCTTCCGTTTGTGAGCGCGGGTGGGTCCAGTCTGGTGGCGGTATGGTTGCTGGTCGGGCTGCTGCTCAATGTCGGGCTTCGGCCGCCGAGCCGCCTCTGGCGGGAGAGTTTCGAGTTTGGAAGCGAGGATGATGGGCATGGATGACCTCGGCGCCCTTCAGGCGATGGCGGTCCCATTCGGGCTGGAACTGACGGCGGACGAGTGGTCCATGCTCGGCAGGTTCCTCGACCTCCTGACGGAGGCGAATGCGCGCATGAATCTCACGCGCATCGTGGAGCGGGACGAAGCATGGTCCAGGCATGTCCTGGACAGCCTGACGCTGCTTCCCTACATCGAGGCAGCGGGCGCCCGGCATCTCCTGGACCTCGGTTCGGGCGGCGGGTTTCCAGGGGTTCCACTTGCGATCTGCCGCCCCGATCTTCCTGTGACACTTCTCGAGGCGACCGGCAAAAAGGCGAGGTATCTCGCGGAGACCGCAACCGCCCTGGGTCTTGAGAATGTGACCGTGCTGAGCGAGCGAGCCGAGACACTTGGAAGCCCCGACGGCGGGGGCCGGGCCGCCTGGGATGTGGTCACGGCACGTGCGGTCGGGGGCCTTCCCGTGCTCCTGGAGCTGGCGCTTCCATTGGTGAGCGACGGTGGGCGTCTGCTGGCCATCAAGGGAGCGCGGGCGGAGCAGGAGATTGCCGAGTCTGGTGAGGCGCTCAGGACGCTCCGGGCCGGTGTCGAGGCAACGCGTCGAACTCCGACCGGGACCATCGTGGTGGTGTGCCGACAGGGCCCCATTCCAACGATGTGGCCGCGGCGGCCAGGAGAGCCAGCCCGCGCGCCCATTGGGGGAGTGCCACGTGAACAGCGGTGAGCTGGCCGGGCGACTCGCGACGCCGGACGGGCTCGAAGGTGTCCTGCCCGGGTTTGAAGTTCGTCCGCAACAGGCTCGTTTGGCCGAGGCGGTCGCGGAAACCCTCGAGGCGCGATCTGTGCTCCTGGCCGAAGCCGGGACCGGCGTCGGCAAGTCGATGGCGTACCTGCTCGCGGCGATGGACCGCATCATCGAGCACGGCGAGACGGTCGTCGTATCGACGCACACCATCGCGCTTCAGGAGCAGTTGCTCGGAAAGGACATTCCGATGCTGATGCCGCTGGCCCGCGGCGAAGTTCGCCCGGCACTGGTCAAGGGCCGCGGAAACTACCTGAGTCTGCGCCGGCTCGAACTGGCCCGAAAGCGGCGGTCGCGTCTGACCGGGGCGGTAGCAGCCGGGATCGAAGCGACGCATGACTGGGCCAAGACCACCTTGGACGGGACGCTTGCGACGTTGCCACGAAGCGCCCGAGGTGCTGCGTGGGATCATGTGCAGAGCGATGCGAACAACTGTCTTGGAGGCAAGTGCCCCAGGTTTGACGCATGCTTCTACCAACAGGCACGCGCCGGCATGCAGCACGCAAACCTGCTGGTGTGCAACCATGCGCTGTTCTTTTCTGACTTGGCCCTCCGTATGGGGGGCGCGTCGATGTTGCCCTCCCATGACCATGTGATCTTTGACGAAGCGCATGCGATCGAAGACGTTGCCGCGGAGCACTTCGGCATGCAGGTTTCAGAGGCCGCGGTCTTGCGGTTGGCGAGCCTGCTTCTGAGCGAGGACGAGCAGCGTGGCTGGCTCTGGGGCGCGGCGGGAGATGGGCCGAGTTCCCGGTGCATTGCGCATGTGCGTGACGTACGCCGTGCCTGTAGGGATTTTTTCAGCGCGTTGATGGCCTGGCAGGCGTCTGCAGGAGTCGCCGGCGGTCGCATTCGCTCGGCTGGACCGGTCGAGGATGTGTTGTCCGGACCATTGGACGGCCTTGCTGAGTCGATTCACGCGGTTCGCGCCGATGTGGACGGTGAAGAAGACCGCGCCGAACTCAATGCATGGGCCATCCGCGCGGCCGGATTGGCCACCGGGGTGCGGCGCCTGCTGGCACAGGATGTGCCTGGTGCGGTGTATTCACTGGAGGGGACCGAGCCGGCCGCCGGCCGCGGGCCACGCCCGGTGCTCAAGTGCACGGTGGTGGAAGTGGCTCCCATCCTGGAACGCTCGCTCTTCGCCGGAGGCACCAGTGTCGTGATGACCAGCGCGACCCTGTCCAGTGGAGGCGCGGGTTTCAAGCACATTGCGACCAGGCTGGGCTGCCCCGACGCATCGGTGCTGCTCGAAGGAAGTCCGTTCGATC
>CAZSSV010000279.1:0-3411 GCA_964609425.1 uncultured Isosphaeraceae bacterium
CGGCAACAGTTCTGCCGGCTCGGTGGGGCTGTGCCTCGATCAATTGTGGAAGGCTGGCAAGATCAATGAGGGCGAGACCATCATTCTGGTCGCCTTCGGCGGGGGGTTGACCTGGTCCAGTTGCGTCTGGAAGCTGTAGGACCAGGTTGAAGGCGTGCCTGGCCACCCTTCGCCGCCGTCGAGGCTTGGGGGAGACGCCGGCCGCGATTCCACCTTCCCGTGATGGTCGGGTCATGCCATGTCGGCTCACGGGTCCCTTCTGTGTACTCAGCGCCCTGCAGGGACGTACCATGCGCCGATGACCAGGATCAACGTGACCGTATTGTGTCCGGGGCAAGGGGCTCAGGCCGTTGGAATGGGCCAGGCATGGAGCCAGGGCAGCGATGCAGCGCGGGCGATCTTCGATCGGGCCGACGCCGCGCTCGCAGATGCGCTGGAGACCCCGCTCAGCACGCTGTGCTTTGACGGCCCGGCGGACCAACTCCATCGAACCAACGTCAGCCAGCCCGCGATTTACACAGCGTCCGTTGCATGCTGGCACGGGCTCCACGGCGATGCTGCCACACCCGCCCTCGCCGCAGGGCTCTCGCTTGGCGAGTACACGGCGCTGCACCTGGCAGGCGCGTTCAGTTTCGAGGATGGGCTCCGGCTGGTCGCTCGCCGGGGTGCGCTGATGCAGGCAGCTGCCGAGTCCAGCAATGGCGGCATGCTTGCGGTCATGGGCGCGACCGAAGACGAGGCCGAGGCAGTCTGCGCCGAAATCACGGCCGATGGGGGCGTCCTTGTGCCGGCGAATCTCAATGCGCCCGGGCAGATTGTGCTCAGTGGCGATGCAGATGCCTGCGGCAGCGCAGCCGAGGTGTGCAGCGAACGGGGGTGGCGGGCGACACCACTCACCGTGGCTGGGGCCTTTCACTCGCCGCACATGCAGCCGGCGGCGGATGCGATGCGCGACGTGTTGGCCGACGTGGAGATTCGACCGCTTCAGGCCGAGGTCTGGACGAATGTCAACGCCTCGCGCTATCCTGCCGATTCGCCTGACGTGATTCGCCAGACGCTCGCCAATCAGATCACCAGTCCCGTTCGTTGGAGCAGCCAGATGGCGGCGATGATCGAGGCTGGGGCGGCGGGCTGGACCGAACTCGCCCCGGGCAAGGTACTCAAGGGTCTCATGCGGCGGATCGACCGATCTGCAAAGGTGGAGAATCATGATCAACCGGATTCAACAGTTGCTGCGTAGGGGCGTGTTGGGCGCATCGGCACTGGCTGTGTCGTCGCTGCTGGGCGGCTGCGGAGACGATCCACCGCCGCCTCCTCAGAAAGACACGCGGCGTGTGGTGTCCACCCCGAAGGGGCCCACCACGACGCCAGTGGCAGACCTGGTGTCGCAGCACGACATCGACGATCGAATCTGGATGGAGGATCGGCTTGCGCCGACGACGGATCCACGTCGGGTGGCGGTGCTCAAGTTCTTCGATGGGTTCGTCACGGGAGACGCCGACGCGATTCGTCCGTTCCTTGGAGATGTCGAACAGCGGGAACTCGACGCGCTCGTTGCGTCCGGTGACCTGGCACGATTGGCCGCGGACATCGAAGGCCTGGAGATCCAGGCGGGCTCGACGCACGAAGGCCGCGCGGCTGTGATTGGACTCTACGAGTTTGCGGACCGCATCGAGGGGCAGATGTGGGAGTTGGAGGATCAGGGGGCGGGGCTCAGGTTCATCGCCGCTCCTGCCCCTCCCGGCCTCTGTGACCGGCTGGGGGCCGACCCGTTCCTGGACTGGTATGCCGTGGTGGCACGGGAGCAGGCTCGCATGAACGAGTCGGACCTGGGCATCGAGACGGCCGCGGCGATCGAACCTCCCGAAGACGAGTCCGCGATCGGCGGAAGCGGTGGTGGCGGTGGCGGCGGAGGCCGCCCAGGCGGCCTCTAGCAGAACACCCGACACACCCAGCCAGGCGCCGCTCAGGCGCCAAGGAGCGTGCAATGAGCGCTGCAGATTCGTCGAACGAGCAGAGAGTGGCCATCGTGACCGGCGCAAGCCGAGGTATTGGGCGAGCGATCGCCAAGCGGCTTGCTGCCGACGGGCACGCCGTCATGTTGGTGGCGCGGTCCGCCGGTGGCATTGATGCCGTGGCCCAGGAGATTGCCGCGGCCGGAGGCACGGCACAGGCCTGCCCGTGCGATCTCGCAGACGACGCGGCGGTCGACGCGATGCTCGAGGGCGTGGTCGATGAACGCGGCAGGCTGGACATCCTGGTGAACAATGCGGGCATCACGCGGGATGGCCTCATCCTTCGAATGAGTGACGAAGATTTCGATCTGGTCTGGACGACCAACCTTCGCGCTGCATTTCGCCTCTGCCGAGCCGCCGCCCGCCCGATGATGCGCGGTCGGTGGGGCCGGATGATCAACATCGGATCGGTCGTCGGCGTGATGGGCAACCCGGGTCAGGCCAACTATGCGGCTGCGAAAGCCGGCCTGATCGGCATGACCAAGTCGATCTGCAAGGAACTCGGCGGAAAGGGCATCACGGCCAACGTTGTGGCGCCAGGGTTTGTGCAGACCGACATGACCGATGCGCTGCCCGAGCAACTCATCAAGGAGGCCGTCGGCAGGCTGCCGATGCGGCGGCTGGGGCAGCCCGAGGAGATCGCCGACGCCGTGGCCTTCCTGGCATCTGATCGTGCCGGGTACATCACGGGCCATGTTCTGGCCGTGGACGGCGGCATGCTCAGTTGAGGCCAGCGGCCGGGGTCCGGGCTCGCCCGCGGCGAGGCCTGAATCGGTACAATTCCAATCACCACGGCAGGGGCTGGTCCCTGTCGCAAGGAGAGACTCCCGTGACGGAAGCAGAGGTTGAAGCCAAGGTCGTCGAGATCGTGGCTGAGCAAATGGGTGTGGACAAGGGCGAGGTCAGTCGGGAAACGAGTTTCGCCAACGACCTCAATGCGGACAGCCTCGACACGGTCGAGTTGGTGATGGAATTCGAAGACGAATTCGATACCTCCATTCCTGACGACCAGGCCGAGAAGATCCAGACGGTCGGCCAGGCGATCGACTACATCGTGGACGCTTCGAAGGCCTGATCCGCCGCGCCGCTGGATGCCTCCTCATGTCCGCCACTGATCGCCGTGTCGTCATTACGGGATTGGGTGCCGTTACCGATCTTGGTGTGGGCGCCCCGGCCCTTTGGGACGGATTGGCTGCCGGCCGGTCCGGCATCGGCCCGATCACCGCATTTGAGCAGGGGGACGAATGGTCGACGACCATCGCCGGGGAGGCGGCGGACTTCGACCCGGCGGACGTCATGTCTGTGCCCGAGGCGCGAAAGGCGGATCGAGCCTGTCAGATAACACCTTGGCCTCGGCATCCATCCGCTCGATCATTTCCGCCGTTGGCGGCTTGGG
>CAZSSV010000280.1:0-3403 GCA_964609425.1 uncultured Isosphaeraceae bacterium
GGACACCCTGATCGGATCCCCGGACTCGTACGGAGCGGACACCGAGCTCAACGACCACCACTTTCACTATGGCTACTTCGTCTGGGCAGCCGCTGTTGTGGCTCGGTTCGATCCGATCTGGGCGGCCGACGACGCATGGGGCGGCATGGTGCACATGCTCATTCGGGACGCTGCCAACTGGCAGCGAAGCGACGAACGCTTCTGCTTTCTCAGACACTTCGAACCATACGTGGGCCACTCCTACGCCGCTGGGCACGCAGGGTTTGCCGCGGGGAACAACCAGGAGTCTTCATCCGAGGCCATCAACTTCGCCAGTGGCTGCGTGATGTGGGGCGAGGCGACCGGGGACACCGACATTCGCGACCTCGGCCTGTTCCTGCTGGCGGTGGAGTCGGCGGCCATCGAGCAATACTGGTTCGACGCCGATGAAGTGATCTACCCAGACGTGATGCCGCGCGAATTGGCCGGCATCATCTGGGACGCTGGCGCGAGCTACAGCACCTGGTGGACCGCCAATGCCGAGGAAATCCACGGCATCAATATGCTTCCGATCAATGGCGGGTCCCTCCACCTCGGTCGCCGACCCGACACGGTAGCGCGTCTCTGGGACGTCTTTCTCACCGAGAACGGCGGCGCACCAACCGTTTGGCAGGACATTTTGTGGAGTTATCAGGCGTTGGCGGATCCGATCGCAGCACTTGAGAGCTTTCTCGGCGCCGAGTTTACGTCCGAGCCGGGCGACTCCAAAGCCCGAACCTACTGGTGGCTTGCGTCTCTGGCCGGTCTCGGGCAGATCGACGCGTCCGTCGGTGGCAGTACACCGCTCTCCGCCACGTTTGAGGGTGGCGGAGTTCGCACGTATGTCGCGCACAACATGGCGTCCGTCGATACGCAGGTTCAATTCACGGACGGCTTCACCATGTGTGTCCCTGCAGGCACGACGCGCACTGCAACGAATGAAGGAACCGGAGGCTCCTGTGCCACAGTCGACTTCAATGGCGACGGGGTTCTGGACGTGTCTGACCTGCTGATCCTGCTGCAGGCATGGGGTGCATGTTCCGGCGGATCGTGCCAGACCGACCTGAATGGAGACGGTGTCACCAACGTGTACGACTTGCAGGAGTTGCTCGCCGCCTGGTGAGCGACTTCGGGCCGACGAACACACCCCCTATCATTGGCCGGTATGGACGCGACGATTCGACCGTACCACCCAGATCGCGATGAAGGGGCATGCCTTCGCATTCTGGAGGAGATTGGATGGGGGCTTGGCGACCCCAAGGACAATGGGCCTCTCTTTGAGAGCTACACCAGCGACAGCGATGTCCTCGTGGCCGAACTTGGCGGCGACACCGAAGCCTGGTCCATCTGCCGGAACGGCACCATGAGATACCTCGACAGAGACCTGTCAGTCGGCTTCATCACCGGTGTCGCAACCGGGCGAACCGCCCGGGGCCGCGGGCTGGCCCTCTCAACAACGGCGCACAGTCTCGCACGCGCAGCGGCAGGCGGCGCCGCGATCGCTCGGCTGGGCATCTTCGATCAGGGCTTCTACGACCGACTCGGATTCGGCTCATTGGATTATGTTCGCCTGAGCACGATCGATCCGCGGAAACTTCGAGTTCCCAAACTCGCCCGTACTCCGAAGCGGCTCACCGCAGACGACGCCGACGCCATGCACGCGTGCAGGCTGCGGCGTCTGCGATGGCACGGCGCATGCAGTCTCGTCGGCTCCGGCGCGACCCGCTGTGAGATGCTGTGGGAGAAAACCCAGTTCGGTCTCGGATTTTTCGGCGACGACGGTTCGCTCACGCACTGCATGGTGCTCAAACCCAAAGGGGAGCACGGGCCGTACACCCTGGAGTGGATGGCCTATGAGACTCCGAGTCAGTTCATCGAGTTGCTCAGCGTGCTGAAGTCGCTGGGCGATCAGATTCACGGCGTTTTCATGTGCGAACCGGCACACGTGCAACTCCAGGACCTTCTGGAGACTCCGTTCGCGACGCTGCGAAGTCGAGCCGGCGGCGACTTCGACATGAAGCCCCGAAGCAACGCCTGGGAGCAGGCGAGAATCCTTGATCTGCGGTCCTGCATCGAGGCCGTGAGACTCCCCGGCAACACCGTTCGATTCAATCTCGAACTGACCGACCCCATCGATCGGTGGCTGCCCGATGACGCCACGTGGCGGGGACTCTCTGGCTCCTATGAGGTCTCACTTGGCCCCGAGTCCAGCATCGCCCCCGCCGCAGACGCCGCGCTGCCGACGCTCACAGCCTCGGTTGGAGCATTCACCAGATTGTGGGTTGGCGCCTGCCGCGGCGCCTCGCTCTCCATCAGCGATCAATTCGCGTGCGAGCCGCAACTGTGCGACGCGCTCGACGACGTCATGCGTCTGCCCAGACCCGTCACCGACTGGAATGCTTGACTCGATCTCGCCCGAGCATCCCCGCAAATGGGCCACGGAAGCGTCCCATGCGCGGGAAGCGACTTAGGCGCTGAAGCTGCTGCCGCACCCACAACTGCTTGTGGCATTTGGATTGTTGAATACGAACCCGCGACCCATGATTTCGTCCTTGAAGTCAATCTCGGTGCCGTTGAGGTACAGCAAACTCTTCGGGTCGCAGACAACCCTGAGTTTGAAGGCCTCCGTACCGCCCCCATCGGGCGCGGCCAACTCGTAGTCGAAATCCCATTGCTCGTCCGAATCCCGGACGGTCTCGGTGAGGTCAAGCAGATATGAGAACCCGGAACACCCTCCACCCTTAACGCCCACACGAAGCCTGATCGCGGCGGCATCGAGGTCCTGCTGACGGACGATGGTGGCGATTTCCTTTGCAGCGGTCTCGGTGATGGTCACTGCCATGGCGGGCTCCTGCCTTCGGGGCTCAAATGGAGCCCGAAACGGCTATTATAGTGGATTCCGCAGGGGAGCGATCTCCTTCTTGAGATCGAGTGTCAAGAATGCACTCGATGAAACGTGAAAGCCGATCCATGCCGACCGACCCCAACACAACCCTGGACCAGTGGGCTGAGCAGTCGGATTACAAGTGGGGATTCGTCACGGATATCGATGCGGACACACTCCCCCCGGGGCTGGACGAGCGGGTCATCCGGACCATCTCCGCGAGAAAGAACGAACCGCCATGGCTCCTCGAGTGGCGGCTGGGCGCCTTTGCCGCCTGGAAGGAGATGACCGAGCCGCCTTGGGCGCACTGGCCCGACCACGACTGGCGGCCGATCGATTACCAGGCCATCTCCTACTTCTCCGCCCCAAAGCGTGACGAAGATCGACCGAAGAGCCTCGACGAAGTCGATCCGAAACTTCTGGAGACCTATGAGAAGCTCGGCATTCCTCTGGAGGAACGCGCCGCGCTCGCGGGTGTCGCGGTCGATGCCGTGTTTGACA
>CAZSSV010000281.1:0-3397 GCA_964609425.1 uncultured Isosphaeraceae bacterium
CTCTTCGTCACTGGAGACCCGCATGATGCAGGCGATCGGCCCGAACGTTTCGTCTCGCATGATGGGCATCTCGTGAGTCAGCCCTGTCAGAACCGTGGGCCGAACGAAATTGCCGTCCATTGGCTCGTCTCCACAGGCCACCGTCGCGCCATCGCGCTTGGCTTGTTCAAGTTGGGCCAGCACGGATGCCTTTTGATCCGCACACACCATCGGTCCAATCTGAGTGCCATCCCGGGCACCCTCGCCAACAACCAGGTTCTGCGTCCGACGGACGACCTCGGACTCAAAGGCGTCGGCGACGGTGTCAGCGACGTAGATGCGCTCAGTGCTCACACAGACCTGCCCGCAGTTTCGGAAGGAATTCCTCACGGCGAACTTCGCGGCGGCTTCGATGTCGGCATCCTCAAGCACGATCATCGGGTCCTTTCCGCCCAGCTCGAGTACGACCCGCTTGAGGTCGCGGCCGGCCGTCGCAAGAATGTGGGCGCCAGCGGCGCGACTGCCGACGAATCCGATGAAGTCGCAATCGCCCGCGACGAGCGCTTTCCCCTGCTCATCGCCGCCGTGCACAATCTGCAGCACGCCGTCAGGAAGAATCTCGTTGAACGCATCGGCGAAAGCCTGACCGACGAGCGGGACGAGTTCACTGGGTTTCATGACGACGGTGTTACCAGCCGCAAGCGCCGGAACCACGATTTGCAGCGGCATGAGAAACGGGAAGTTCCAGGGTGTGATCGCAACGCAGACCCCGAATGGGTCGTAGTAGAGGTTGGATCGTGTCGTTCCGTCGTCGAGCGTCTCGGGGGCCAGAGCCTCTGCAAGTTCGTCCAGCTCGGCCGCGAGCCCATCCACGCCGTACCGAACCTCTCCAATCCCTTCCGTAATCGGCTTACCCATCTCCGCGGTCACCAGCGCTCCGAGCTCGTCGACGCGAGCGTCGAGCACTGGAATGACCTTTTTGAGCAGGTCGATTCGGTCTTCAAGCGGCAGCGTCGCCCATGCCGCCTGTGACCGCCGGCTGCGATGCAGCACGCCCTCAACCTCAGACAGCGGTGTGACGGGCACACGACCGACCTGTTCGCCGGTTGCCGGGTTCGCGGACGCGAGTTCGGGGTACGTTGAAGTGCTCATGTGTGGCTCCTGGGAAGGGGCCTATGGTACTGCGGCCGAATCACGGCACCGATGCGTTGTCGATGAGCCGTGTGCCATTGAGAGACGCCGCGATAAGGGCCCGCCGGGGGCGGTCACCCGCTGGAGGCCCCAAGGACTCCGCATCGCGGATCACGGCGTAGTCAATGGCGAGGTCTGCCGCCTCGAGAACCGCTCGCATCTCGGCTTCGCCGTCCCGAGCTCGCCCGAGCGCCGCGTGCAGTGCCAAAGCGCGACGCCGGTCGGCCGCCGAGAGATAGGCGTTTCGGCTACTCATCGCCAGGCCGTCGTCCTCACGCACCGTCGGGCCTGGCGTGATGGTCAGCCCTTGCCAACGATCCTGATGCGCAGCAGCCATGGCCGAAACCACCTGCAACTGCTGCCAGTCCTTTTCTCCGAAAAATGCCTCGGCGGGACGCGTGATGTCAAAGAGACGCGCCACCACCTGGCACACGCCGGCGAAAAAGTGCGGCCGATGGGCATCCTCCAGGCCGGGGTCGGTCGCACTTGGAGGCAATGGCGGCATCCAGAGTGCTTCGCCAACCGGATACACCTGCGACGTGTCCGGCGCGAAAGCGGCAGCAGCGCCGTCGGCCTGGCAGACAGCCAGGTCCTGCTGGAGTGTCCGGGGGTATGCGTCGAAATCCTCGCCCGGCGCAAACTGAGTCGGGTTGACGAAAATGCTCACAAGCACAGGTCTGCCGGTTGCGACCGCCGATCGAATGAGTGAGCGATGTCCTTCATGGAGCGCCCCCATGGTTGGAACGAGGGCGGCCCCGTAGAAGCGACTCAGTTCGGACATGTCACGGACGATCATCATGGATGCGAGGAGGGGAAGTCGATGGGCCCTTGGCGTCGCCTGCGGGCGAGCCGCCGGATACCGTACGCCCGACCGCATGAGCACGCCTGTCTATCTCGACTACGCCGCCTCGACACCCGTTGACCCTCGGGTGCTGGAGGAGATGCTGCCCTGGTTCACCGAGCGGCCCTCGAACACGGCCAGCCGGCATGGGCCGGGCGTGCAGGCCGCCAAGGCGGTGGAGCAGGCCCGGGAGCAGGTGGCCGAGATGCTCGGGTGCGCTGCCGCAGACCTGACCTTTGTGTCCGGCGCGACCGAGAGTTGCAATCTGGCCATCAAGGGCCTCATCCGCCCCAGGCTTCGGCGAGGTGAGTCGGCCCACATCATCAGTACGGCCATCGAGCACGCAGCGGTTCTGGAGCCGCTGCGGAGGCTTGAGCGGGAGGGCGCCGTCATCGATCTGGTGCCGCCGACCCCAGGGGGGTGGATCGACCCCGCGATGATCGAGGCCCGGCTGCGGGACGACACGGCGATGGTCAGCGTGATGTGGGTCAACAACGAACTCGGAACCATCAACGACATCGAGGCGATCGGCGGCCTCTGCCGTGACCGTGGTGTACTGGTTCACTGCGATGCGAGCCAAGCCCCGGGGAAGGTGGCGATGCAGGTCGCAGACCTCCCCGTGGACACCGTCAGCATCTGCGCTCACAAGGTGTACGGGCCCAAAGGGGCGGGCGGTCTGGTGGTACAAGGCCGGGCCAGTGGCAGGCCGATCGAGCCGCTGATCGAGGGTGACGGGCACGAGCGGGGGCTTCGAAGCGGAACGCTGGACGTACCGTCCCTCGTTGGCTTTGGCGCCGCGTCGTCCCTGGCACTGGGCAATTTGGAGACAGATCGAGAACGAATCGCTCAATTTCGCGGCCAATTGATCAAAATCGCCACAGAAGCACATCCGACAGCCCGGGTGAACGGTGACCCGGACCGGTGCGTGCCGCACATCCTCAACCTGACCATCCCAGCGACCGGCGGCGACCCGCTGATCGACCGCCTCCCGGGCATCGCCTGCACGGGCGGCGCGGCGTGCGCCAGCCTGCACAACGCCGGAAGCCATGTCCTGACGGCGATCGGCATCGACCAGGCGGACGTCGCCAACACCGTCCGGCTCAGCCTGGGCAGGCCAACAACACTCGCCGACATCGACGCGGCTGCAGCCCAGCTCGCCGCCATCTAGCGATTCCGCGGCCAACACATGCGACCGCCGGTCACTTTATCGTGTTGCGTGACAAGGGGTTACAAAATCGCAGTTTTGTAAGTCGTTGCGGCGCAAAGAGATAAAGTGACCGGCGGTCGTATGGGCTATCGGCAGCCCACGGCGGCGGGGCGGTAGGCGCGGTCGGTGATCGCAGGGGAAATCAGCCGAATGTGGGCCTGAGCGCACTGAAACGAGCT
>CAZSSV010000282.1:0-1324 GCA_964609425.1 uncultured Isosphaeraceae bacterium
GGTCGGGTCGCTGAGGGTGGTGTGGGGGCGGCCCGTGTGGGTCGGTATGCTTCGCGGCCCATGCACACCATGACTGTTGAATCAGCCCGAACGACCCTCCGCAAGCTCGCCATGGACCTGCGGTGGACTTGGATCGAGCCCATGCGGCGTCCGTTCTCCATGCTGCAGCCACGCGTTTGGATTGCATCCAATGAGAATCCCCTGGCCGTTCTTCGCAGCACGGATGACGCCTACCTCTCCGCCAGGCTCTCTGAACCAACCTTTGCGCGTGCGCTTCGAGCGGCCGAGCGTGCCAGCGACCGAGACGATGCTCGCCAGAAGTGGTTCGACCGGGCCCGACGCAGCAATGAGCGGCGCATGCTCGTTGCCTATGTCTGCTCTGAGTTCGCCGTGCATGAGTGCATGCAGCAATACTCCGGCGGCCTCGGCGTCCTGGCGGGTGACCACCTCAAATCATGCGCAGATCTCGGCGTTCCACTGGTCGGCTTTGGACTGCTGTACCGGCAGGGTTACTACAGGCAGGAGTTCCGCCGCGATGGGACGACGCGGGTCGTCGAACCTCGATGGGACTTCGACGACCTGCCCATCGAAGACACCGGCGCTCGCATCGCCTGCCCGATCGGCCGAAGCATCGTGGATGCGCGCGTCATGAAGATGACACTCGGCACCACCACGCTGCATCTGCTCGACACCGATCTGCCTTCCAATCGCATGCGGGACCGACAGCTCACTCAGGGGCTCTATCGCGGCGATCCGGACCTCCGACTGCGTCAACAGGCACTGCTCGGTATCGGTGCCGTTCTCGCGGCCGAGGCGATGGAACTCACGCCCACCGTCTGGCACCTCAACGAAGGTCACGCCGCCTTCTGCGGAATCGCGCGGATCGCCAATCGCGTGGAAGCGGGCGTCGATCTGGATGTCGCCACCAGCCAGACCGCATCCGAAACCGTCTTCACGACCCATACGCCTGTGCCGGCCGGCCATGATCGCTATGACCTGGCGCGCACCGCCGAGGTGCTCAGACCGACACTGCGGCGGGCGGGCATGCGTCTGCGTGACCTCGCCGCGCTCGGGCAGGAGGGCGACTCCAATGGGCCCCTCTGTATGACGGTGCTCGCCCTTCGTCTTGCCAGGCACGTCAACGGGGTCGCCGCGCTGCACGGGGCCGTGAGCAGAGACATGTGGAAGGACGTGTACGGCTGCCCAACGGATGACGTCCCCATCCACCACATCACCAACGGCGTACACCCCGGAACCTGGATGCCCCCGCTTGCTGCAGACTTTTGGCGGCGGGAGATCGGACTCAGACCAGGCAGGCTCGGCC
>CAZSSV010000282.1:1334-3396 GCA_964609425.1 uncultured Isosphaeraceae bacterium
GCGGCGCAGCGTGGAAGAAGGCCACCGATGCAGACCCCGCTCGGTTCTGGGCGCTTCGCACCACGTTGAGGCAGCGGCTGGTTCAGGTCGTCCGCGAGCGACTGGTCGCCCAGGCCCGCCGCCGCGGCGAGGACGCCGCTGGCATTGAGCAAGCTCGAACGGCGCTTTGCGCCGACGCCCTCACCATCGGCTTCGCACGACGATTCGCCACCTACAAGCGAGCGCCGCTGCTCTTTCATGACATGCCGCGCCTGGAAGCCATCCTCCAAGACGCCGACCGACCCGTACAAGTGCTGTTCGCCGGCAAGGCACACCCACTGGACCAGCCCGGGCAGGCCTACGCCAAGGCCATCCACCAGGCATGCCGCAATCCAGCGCTGCAAGGCAGCGTGGTCCTCCTCGAGGAGTATGACATGGGATTGGGCCGCGTCCTCACGTCGGGGTGTGATGTGTGGCTCAACACGCCAATCCGGCCGCACGAGGCCAGCGGCACCAGCGGCATGAAGGGCCCACTCAGTGGCGGGCTCAACCTCTCCATCGCCGACGGCTGGTGGCCCGAGGCCGCTGACGGCCGCAACGGTTGGACGATTGACGGCCAGTCCGAGGGCCTGTCCCCAGCCGCGCGTGATGCCGCCGACGCGAACGCCCTGTACGACCTCCTGGAGAACGCTGTGGTTCCGACCTTCTACACCCGGACGGCCCGCGGCCTCCCTTCCAAATGGATTCGAATGGCGCTGCGTTCGGCCGCCACCGTCAATCCGGCATTTTCCAGCCATCGGATGCTCGCTGAGTACTGCGAATGGGGCTACCGGGCGGCACAATTGGGCCAGATCTGACGTTTTCTCATCGCATACTAACACGTGTTGACTTACCTTGGAAACGCTGGTGAGACGGGCTGTTGGAGCGCGTGTGACCGAGCGAGAAGCGAGATGAGAAGAGCCTGAGGAGCACAAGCCATGAGGACCTTGATGGCAATGGGAGTCGCCGCCGCAGCGGGTGGTCTTGCCGGCGCGGCCACGGTGGACGGTGTCCTGGATACCGACTACGGCGAGTTGGCGTCGATACAAAACAACAGCACCGGGTTCGGCGACGACCAGAGCGGCCACGCCGCGTATGCCGACGGCTCTGAGCTCGACGGCGCGGCCGTGATGATTTCGGGAGGCAGCCTGTTCATTCACCTCGGCGGCAATCTGCAGAGCAACTACAACAAGCTCGAATTGTTCATCGACGCCCGGGACGGCGGCCAAAACCGAGTCCTCGGCATCAATCCGGATGTGGGCTTCGGCGCACTGCAACGCATGGGCGATGACGGCACCGGAAACGGCCTGACCTTCGACGAAGGCTTTGAAGCCGACCTGTACGTCACCGTCGGATGCGGCGATGACAACGGCAACGGCATCATCTACTACGTTGACTACGCGGAACTGCGTACCAATGGCGACGGAGTCGGTGGCTATGCCGGAAGCGGTACGACCCATGTCGATGCCGAGGGCATCGTCACCGTCACGCCCTCCGCGGGCGACTATGGCATCGCGATCGGCATCGACAACAGCAATGTGGGCGGCGTCATCGGTGGCGATGGCGTTGACTGTGGAGCGCCCGACGATGTTGCCGTCGCAACTGGTGTGGAAATCGAGATCCCCCTCTATCTCATCGACTGGGATTTTGAGGGCCTTCCTTTCGATGATGTCCGCGTGTGCGCCTTCATCAACGGTTCCGGCCACGACTGGGTATCAAATCAGGTGCTCGGCGGCATTGGTGGCTCCGCAAACTTGGCAGACCCCCGCGGCGTGAACTTCGCTGACATCGACGGCGACCAGTTCGTCATGCTTGGGGCAGATGCCGATCCTTGCGTTCCGCCGGCAACTGGCCGGTGCTGCTTCGCCAACGGCGAGTGCTGGGACGGCGTGACCTACGAGCATTGCGATTCGAACCGCGGCCTCTGGGGAGAAGGCCTGGCGTGCGAGGATGGCTGCGATCTCGGTGGCGGCGGCAATGACTGCCCATCCGACGTCAATGGCACCGGTGTGACCGATGTCGACGCCCTCCTCGAGCTCATCGG
>CAZSSV010000283.1:0-3393 GCA_964609425.1 uncultured Isosphaeraceae bacterium
CGCAGCGGCGTCGCACCCCGTGTTGTGCGGTCTGGCCATGGACCGCCTGCGTGAGGCGCCGATCGAGACGATCGTCGTCACGGACTCCATTCCGGACCGCGGCCGGCTCGAGCCGATTCGCGACAAACTCGTCGAACTGACCATTGCGCCCATGCTGGGCGAGGCCATCTATCGAATTCACCACGACATGTCCATCTCCGCCCTGTTCCAGCGTGGAACGGGCGTGAAACGCTGACACATTCCCGCGGCGACACATGGTCGCCGACTGCATTGGAGGACCCGATCATGGGCCACAACACACCGACCATCGAGGTCGAAACCCGCCAGCGTACCGGGACCCGGTACGCCAAGCGACTCCGAGACGCCGGGCGTCTCCCAGCCGTCATCTACGGTCGAGGCGGAGCGCCCGTACACGTGAGCGTCAATGCCCTCGAAGCGATCGGCCACCTTCAGTCGGGCGCGCACGTCATGGAGGTCAAGGTCGATGGCGGCTCGTCCGACACCTGCCTGGTGAAGGAACTCCAATTCGGGCACCTTGGTGACGATCTCGTGCACATCGACCTCGCTCGCGTGGACATGGACCAGATTGTGACCGTCAATGTCCCTGTGACGCTTTCGGGAACAGCCAAGGGTGCCAAGGAAACAGGCGCGATGCTGGTGGTTGTCCGCTCCGAGATTGAGATCCGATGCAAGGTGAGCGGCATCCCATCGGAAATCAAGGCTGACATCACGGAGATGGCGGAAGCACTGACCATCGGTGATCTGGACCTCCCCGAGGGCGTGGAGACCATCCTGCCGCCCGAGAAGCACATCGCCCACATCGAGTTCAAGGCCGAGGCCGACGAAGACGTCGATGCCGAGGCAACCGACGTCGATGCAGACGGCGCCGAGCCCGAAGTTCTCACCGAGAAGAAGGACGTATCGGAGGACGGCGGCGAGGGCTGAGCCCCGCCTCCTGCAGCACCATGCGACTCGTCGTCGGCATCGGCAACCCGGGCACCGAATACGACCGCACCCGCCACAACGTCGGGTTCGAAGCGGTCGATCGCCTGGCGCGCCGAATCGCTCCGGGCGAGATCGCCCGCAGCCGGTTCCAGGGAGCGACCCTCCAGGGCCGGGTCGCCGACGAGCCCGTACTGCTGCTCAAGCCGCTGACCTTCGTCAATCGAAGTGGGCAGGCGGTCGCCGACGCGATTCGGTTCTACAAACTGCAACCCGAGCAGGACCTGCTCGTGCTGGTGGATGACACGGCGCTCCCGTGCGGACGCATCCGCGTTCGCGAGCGTGGGGGCACCGGGGGCCACAATGGGCTGCAGGACATCACACAGAAGCTGGGCACCGATCACTGGGCGCGTGTGCGCATCGGTATCGACAGCCCCGGCGATATCCCCCTGTCGTCCTACGTGCTCGGCAGGTTTCGCCCCGACCAGCAAGACGCGGTCGATCAGGGCATCGAACAGGCCGTCGGAGCGGCCGACTGCTGGATCAATCGCGGCTCGACCGCAGCTATGAACGCGTTCAACCCCGACCGGGAGCCATCGCGCTCGCCGGAGGAGACCAACAAGAATGTCTGAGATCACAACCAACACCTACGAGGGCATGTTCCTCTTTCCCCAGTCCGCGACCAGCGACCTCGCCGCAGCGAGCCAGCATGTGCTGGATCACCTTGAGAAGGTCGGTGCCGAGGTCGTATCGTTCCGCAAGTGGGACGACCGGCGACTCGCCTATCCGATCAAGGGCAACAAGCGAGGCGTGTACTTTCTGGGGTACTTCACCCTCTCCGGTGACAAGATGACGTCACTCGAGCGCAACCTGCTGCTGAGCGAGGACCTGGTTCGCTTCCTGATCACGCGCGCCGATCATCTGACTCAGGAGCAGATTCAGGCCGCCGAAGGCCGCACCGAGCTGGCCGATGAGATCAAACTGCGGGGCGAGCAGCAGGCCGATGAGGTCGGCAGCAGCGTCCGCGCGACGACCAAGGCTGATCGGGAAGCCGCCGCTGCCCAGGCGGCGGAAGCCGCCGAGACTCCGTCGGACGAGATCGCCGAGACGCCGCCCGCCAGCGACGCTGCCCCCACGCAGGAGGAGCCCGCTGCATCCTGATCGCCGGCGTTTTGACCGGCCCGTGGTCGCAGGCCACGGCGGAGCCGGTACGATGGCCAGAACAGCAGGAGGCATGAAGCCATGGCAGGAAGTGTCAACAAGGTGTTCCTCATGGGGAACCTCACTCGAGATGTCCAGCTCAAGCACACGGCGAACAACACCGCCGTGGCGAACATCGGGCTCGCGGTCAATCGCCGGTACCGAAACAACGCCGGCGAGATGCAGGAAGAGACCACCTTTGTGGACTGTGAAGCCTGGGGACGCACGGCCGAGACCATGGGCAAGTACCTCTCCAAAGGCCGACCCGTCTTTGTTGAGGGACGGCTTCGACTCAATGAGTGGGAAGACCGCGACGGCAACAAGCGTTCCAAACTGCTCGTGGTGGTTGACACCTTTACATTCGTAGACAGCCGGGGCGGCGGCGGCGGCAACAGCGGCGGCCAGGAGTCCCGATTCCAGGCGACCGGCGGTGGTGCCAGCACCTCGCCGGACGACATCCCCTTCTGATCAGCGGGGCCGGCGTCGGCCTCGCATCACACTGACGCTGGGGCGCCGCGGCACGGCGCTCCTCAACTCCTCGGAGGACACCGAACATGAGCCGCAGAACCATCGAACTGTTGTTGCTTGAGAACGTGGAGAGCCTTGGCATCATCGGCGATGTCGTCAAGGTCCGGACGGGCTACGCCCGAAACTTCCTGCTTCCCATGGGCATGGCAGAGCCACCGAGTCAGGAACGTATTGACGAACTCCAGGCCGACCGAACCGCAGCCCTGGCGAAGGTCGCAGAACAGCGCGGTGCCCGCGAAGAACTCATCGCCCGGATGGAAGCGGTCGAACTGACGCTGGTCCGGTCCTGCAACGACCGAGGCGGCCTGTACGGGTCCGTCACCCAGCGAGACATCGCCGACGCCCTGGCCCAGGTTGGCTATGAAGGCGTGGACATCCGGTCCGTCCGCCTCCCCTCGTCCATCCGCCGAATCGGCGAGTACGAGGTTCCGATTCAGTTCGACATCGATCTCCGCGCCGAGATCACCGTGGTCGTCGAACCCGACCAACCGCTCGAGGAGCGCGAGGAAATGGAGTTTGACGACGAAGGCGAACTGATCGAGAAGCCCCGCCCGGTGGCGGCAGTTCCCGAACAACCGGAAGCGGTCGCGAAGACGCCGGCCGAGGACTGACCCCCTCGGTGCCGCCTCATTGCCCCCCCCGGCGCCCCTCCCGTCGGCACACGGCAGCGTGGCATTCCCCCAGCGGGGCCGAGTGACTGGAGCGACGGCACCGTGGCCGTAC
>CAZSSV010000284.1:0-3372 GCA_964609425.1 uncultured Isosphaeraceae bacterium
ACTCCAGAACCGCCGTTCGAGCGGCGTCCGAGTCGGGGAGGCTCACAGCAGGTGGGCCCATGTGCTGCCGCGGCGTATCGCGGGCGGGACCGGCCAGGAACGCGGCCTGATTGGCCACGCGGAGCCGTGTTCTGCCCACGCCGATGAGGTCTCCCTCGCGGATGACCGCGCCGCCCGTGGCCTCAACGCCGTTGATGAAGGTGCCATTGGAAGACGCCAGGTCGCGGAGCACCCAGCGGTCGCCCTGCGGGGTCAGCTCCGCGTGCCGTCGGCTGATGGCCGTGTCGGTCAGTGGAACCGCCTCCGAAGACCGACCCAGCAATTGTGGCTCTCCCGGGGGGAGCGGAAAGCATCGCCCGTGGTCCGGTCCCTCAATGACCTCCAGTACCAGCATGGGCGTAGAGCCTACGCGCAAACGGCCCCGCGTGGCCTGCTACGCTCTCGTGCAGTCATGGCAGCCCCAAAGTTCGACGCCTCCATGCGTGTCATCACCCTGGTCGGAGACGACGCCTTTCTGGTGCCGTACTACACGCGGCAGCTGATCGATGTGCTGGAGTCGGCCCATGGCGACATCGAGCGATTCGACTTTGACGGCGACACGGCCTCGCCGGCAGAGATTCTGGACGAGCTTCGCACGTTCGGCCTGCTGCAGCAGCACAAGATTGTGGTCGTGGACAAGGCGGACCGTCTGTTGGCGGCCAAGGCCGATGGGTCCAGCAAGGCGCGGCCGCTGTTTGAGAAGTACGTGTCGGCTCCATGCGAAGACGCGACACTGCTGCTTCGCGCCGACATCTGGAGGAAGGGAAAGATCGATGCAGCGATCGAGCGAGTGGGGGCGGTGCATCGCATCAAGTCGCTCGGCCCTGCGGACACGCTCCGTTGGGTTCAGGGGCGTGTTGGCAAGGCGCACGGCGCAGCCATCGACCGGGCCGCGGCGGATCGGTTGATTCGACGCGTGGGCTGCCATCTTGCACGGCTCGATGCCGAACTTGCCAAGCTCGCCGCGATGTGTGGCGACGGCGGGACCATCGACACATCGCTTGTGGACGAAGCCGTACCGCTGAGCCGCGAAGAGAAGGCATGGGTCATTCAGGAAGCAGTGCTTGGCGGCGGGGCCGCGCGAGGTCTGTCCACACTGCACGAACTGCTCGGAGTCTCCAGGCAGAGTGATGTTCTGGTGGCATGGGCCGTGACCGACATGGTTCGGAGGCTGCATGCGGCAGCAAGGATGCGAGGTGCCGGAGTGTCGCCACAGCAGATCCGCAAGGACCTCAAGTTGTGGGGGCCCGCGGGCGATGCAACCGTGTCTGTCGCGCAGCGGGTGCCTGCGGAGACGCTCGCGCACCTGCTCGGCGATTCGCTGCGAAGCCAGCAGCGGCTGCGGCAGGGGATCGGAAAGCCGGACCGCATGCTTGAGGTGCTCATCGTCAAGATCGCCGGGGCGTTGGCAGCCTGAGTTGGCGGGGAACGCGCGGTTCGTTCTATGGTGCCGGTGCAGGGAGCCTGGCGCGCAGGGAGCGCATGGGCACATCACCGCTGGGCGATTGGGCTGCGCGTCAAGCGATCGGGCGGGGTGTCAAAGACAGTCTGGATTCTGCGAGAAGCCGAGCATGTCGTCCACGTCCACGTCGCCGTCTTCGTCGTAGTCGCCCTGTCCGGTGAAGCCAGCGGGGCATGTCGGGGCGTCCGGGCAGCCGAAGTAGTTGATGATCATCAGCGTCCCGTCCACGAGATCTTCGGGCGTTCCGTCGTTGTCGAGGTCGCACGGGTCGAGGGCTTCACATTCATCCGGGATGCCGTTTCCATCGTCGTCGGTGCTGGTCCCCTCCGCGATGTCGCAGGCGTCCGGGACATCGTTTGCGTTGCAGTCCGGAACACCGTTGTCGATGTCGCACGTGTCCGAAACACCATTGCCATTGCAGTCGAGGGCTCCCTCACAGGCGTCAATCACGCCGTTGTCGTCGCAATCGAGGGACGGGAGGTCCGCCAATTCGCACGCGTCGATCAGGCCGTTGCTGTTGCAGTCGCCGGCTCCGCCGTCGATGATCTCACAGATGTCGATCAGGCTGTTGCCGTCGCAGTCCAACTGGGGGTTGTCGTTCAACTGGCATTGGTCGTCAACCCCGTTGAAGTCACAATCGGTCATCGTGTCGCACGCGTCCCCGATGCCGTCCCCGTCGCAGTCGGCCTGATCCGGATTGGGGATGGTCGGACAATTGTCGTCCACGTCCGGAGTGCCATCTCCGTCCGAGTCCGGGTCGGTGCAGGGGAAAGGTGTGCCATCGACATGCAGGCCGAGCGACATGGCGCGGGATGTGCAGTCGTCGTGAGGTTCGAGCACCGCGTCACCGACGACGTCGGGACAGCGGGCCATGCTCACATCACCGGCTGATGCGTCCGAGCCCCACGTGACGTTGTCCTGCTCGTCGCCAACGTCATCTCTGAGTGAGAGCGTGCTCGTGGCATCGGATGCGGGTACGGGCAGTTGCACAAACGGGCCGTTGCTCGCGGTGATGATGGTGATGTTGTCTGGAAAGATCGATGGATCAGGGCTGCCGCCGCCAAAGATGAGCAGGGCACAGTTCGCCGGGATCGTGACCGAACTGGAGAACTCATGCCACGGCGTCGTTCCGTCGAGCAGGACGGTCCAGTTGAGCAGATCGACGGCCGTGTCCGCGTTGTTGACGATTTCGACGCACTGGTCGCCCGTCACGCTGAAGATCTCATCGCCGTTGATATCGCTGTTCGGTGTGACGAGCACTTCGTTGATCACCAGGGCGTCGCAGATCGCGAGGTCTTCCGGCGAATCACATTCGTCCGGCACGTTGTTGCCGTTGCAGTCCTCGCTGAACCCGGTCGCCAGGTCGCATTCGTCCGGCACGTCATTGCCATTACAGTCACTGCTGGTTCCTGCCGAAAGGTCGCAGCGATCCGGAACGGCATTGCCATTGCAGTCGACCCGTGTTCCATCTTCGAGTTGGCAACTGTCGATGCGGCAGTCATCGTCGCAATCCAAGACGACCCCGGTTTCGATGAGCGCCGCTCGAATGTCCCACGCATCAAGCAGGTCGTTTCCATTGCAGTCCGAGTCGAATTCAATCAGGTGCCCGCCTGTTGCGAGGGTGCCTGCCGACCATTCCCAGGTGACGCCGTCCTCAGAGGCGAGCAGGTTCAGGTCGGCGCCCAGACCAGGCTCTCCTGAAAGCCATGCGTCCCAGGACCATCGCTCACCGTCCACCCACTCCCAGGGCGGAGTGTCCATGCCACCGAGCCACAGCGAGCCATCGACAGCAAAGTTCCAGTCAAGCCGAATGTCGACAAAGTAGGCTTCGAGGAAGCGTGCCAGGCTCGCAAGTTCCACGCCATCGGTGT
>CAZSSV010000285.1:0-3356 GCA_964609425.1 uncultured Isosphaeraceae bacterium
ACCACCGCGTGTGATTCACGCGCTGCTTCATGTGCACTGGCTGCATGTACCGAGCACCCCAGGCCTTCATGCGATCGTCTTTGACACCGGACAGCTCGTTGATGTTGTGCCCACCCCGCAGCCCGATGTAGGCATCCATCTGCTTCATGCGTTCGAGGTCACTCGCAGCCATCACGTCGAACTGGGCATCCTCGCCCTGTTCCAGAAGCGCCCGCATCACGCGATTGTTTCGGATGGCGACATGTGGGTGCCCGCCACGACGCCTGCAGGCGCGAACGAGTTCAATCACCATGGCATCAGGGACGTCAAACGCCTCGATGAGCAGGTGCGCTCCGGGCGTGATGGCCGTGGAATGGCCCGTGAGGAGGTCGGCAAGGTCTGTCATTCGAGAATCGTTCATGGTGAATCACTCTGCTGGCCTGAGGCGTCACCCGGGTCCGAGAGCAATCGCAGCACCGTTGCCGCAAAGTTCGGGTCGGGGCACGGATCTTCCCGCAGATGCAAGTCGATTCGCAAGGTCTCTTCGGTCGGATTCGCCAGACACCAGGCGCAGATTCTGGACTCGGGGCGGCTTGAGCCGGCCCAGAACCCGTCGCTCGCCCTGCCCAGCGCCGCTCGCCCACCCTCTCCCGGGTGGGCATCCCACCGTTCTTCCGTCGCGCCCAGCACGGCCGACTCAAAGTCGAGCGCCTCGTCCATGCGGGAGCCGGCCACGAGCACCACATTGTCCCGGCGAGGCATGAACTGCCGGTAGGCCTTGTCGAGCAGGCGACGCAACCTGGCCGTCTCGTCGATGAATCCACCCGGCAGACCGATCGCCAGCGAGACGTGCGTGCCCTCCCACGGGCCGACGACCCGCACAGCTCCCACCTCGAGACCGGTTGCATCCCGAACGGTCAACTCATCCCCCACCTTCGCCATGCCCAGAAAGTCGCTCGCCCGCACCACGAGTTGCTGCATGGAATCGTCGTCGAGCCCATCCGCCCACCGGATGCGCACAATGAAGGGACGCTGGATGTGCTCGAGCACTCGAAGTCGCGACGAGATGTGGAGTTTGCGGCCGCCCAGGCGATCGTCTCGAAGGCGTTTGACGTGCAGAAACCACTCGGCGCCTTCGTACCGAACTCGAAAGTCGCAGGTGCGGCCCGACGGCGTCTCGACTTCAGTCTCCAGCGTCGCGCCGCGGCGGTGCAGCCTGTCAGCCACCATCGCTTCGATCCAGTGATCCATGAACGGCCGCCTGCTCCCCTGCGACTCGAGCAGATCAAGCAGTCTGGAGAGGCCCGGAAGTTTGGCCCACGCCCGCACTCGTTTCACGAGATCGGGGTTCAAGTCCTTCTCGAACCGTGCGAGACCCCGTTCCTTCATTCGGCCTTCCATCCTTCGGCCACGTACATCCGATGGGGCGGCACGCGGCAGGTATCCCCGAGAACGGGCGCCGCGGGCCACAGCGCATCGAGCAGGTCCGAAAGCGGCACGCCATTGACCTGTACCCGGCCTCCCCGAGAGAGCAACTGCCGGGCCTGTCTCGCGCCCAACATGGTCCGCATCGTGACCACACCGTCTCCGTAGTCGCGGCTGGACACGGGTGTCCGTCGCTCCAGGAAGTCAACTGCCTTGGAATTGGCGGTCGCGACGGTGATGTCCAGTTCTCGCTGCGGACCGACCGCGTGATCCCGCACGATTTCGGTCAATCGGTCGAGTCCTTCCCCGCTTTCAGCGCTGACTGGAAGCGCGTCGGGGTGAGCGGCCAGCCACGTGAGCATCTCGTCGGAGCGATGGAGCAGGTCCACCTTGTTGAGAACCAGTTGACGGGGCTGATCACACGCGCCGATTTCGTCAAGCGTCGCGAGCACCGCGTCAAACTGCTCCTTGGCCATCGGATCCGACACATCGACGACAACCAGCAGCAGGTCACACTGGACTGTCTCCTCGAGCGTCGAACGAAACGACGCTACCAGATGGTGAGGCAGGTCCCGGATGAACCCGACCGTATCGCTGAGCATGACCGCGTTGCCGTCGCCAAGCGTCCACTGCTCCACCCGCGTCGACAGCGTCGCGAACAACTTGTCGTGCGCATACGCCCCACCCGCTGTCAATCGGTTGAACATGCTCGACTTTCCGGCGTTCGTATAGCCGACAAGCCCAACCGTGTAGTGGTCTTCGTTGCGATGGGTCACTTCGCGGGCCTTGCGGGCGTGGATGCCTTCCAACTCCTGCCGAAGTCGCTTCAAACGCCTCTGCACGAGCCGGCGGTCAATCTCCAACTGCTGCTCGCCCGGCCCACGCGTGCCAATACCGACCGGCGCGCCGCCTGTCACCTGACCCAGGTGGTCCCACATGGCGCGAAGCCTCGGGTAGGTGTACTCCAGTTGGGCAATCTCAACCTGAAGGCGGGCAGCGTGGGTGGTCGCGCGACGGGCGAAGATGTCGAGAATCAGCTCGCTGCGGTCGATGATTTTGACCGACATCGCCTTCTCCAGATTGCGGATCTGGGCCGGAGTGAGGTCATGGTCGAAGATGGCGATCGTCGCCTTCACCGATTGGACGAGCAGGCCGAGTTCCTCCACCTTGCCCTTGCCCAGGAAGGTCCGCCCGACGGGCTTGGACCGCCTCTGGGAGAGCATGCCCACGACTTCAGCCCCAGCCGTCGATGCGAGCGCTGAAAGTTCCTCCAGGCGGGGCTCGAGTTCGACGCGGTCTCCCGGCAGCCGGACGGCGACAAGGACGGCCCGTTCACGTGCCACCTTGAGCTGCTCACGCTGCACCTGCGACATGGGTGGTAACCGGGCCTCCAAAGGCTGGATAGGATGCGGGTGCTCCGCGCGGAGAACTCCGCCCGGCGGCGATCGTATGACACGAACAACGAGTATCGAGGTTCTCCTTCCATGAATATCAGACAAATCATCGCCCCGGTGATGCTCTTCGCCCTGGCGGCCCTCCTGATCGCCGAACTGCCCCAGGCCATCGCCGGGCGGGCGCGACACTACGACTGGTTCGGGCCGATCATCGACACCCGGTCGATCCTGATGGACCACTACGTCGAGCCACCCGACGAGGCGGCCATGCAGGAGGCGACGATCGCCGCGTTGGTGGAGAGCCTGGACGATCCATACACCGTCTACGTCCCGCCACAGGACGAAGATGAGTTCCGCAAGGACTTGAGCGGGCACTACACGGGAATCGGCGCCCACGTCCGAGGCCAGGGAGGTCGACTGCGAATCCTTTCGCCCATGGACGGTTCACCCGCGCTGGAGGCTGGCGTTCGCGCGGGCGATGTGGTCTTGGCCATTGACGACTTCGACACGCTTGACCAACCTGTGCAGGACTGCATCAATCACCTGCTTGGCCCACCT
>CAZSSV010000286.1:0-3350 GCA_964609425.1 uncultured Isosphaeraceae bacterium
AAGTAGTTGATGTTGTTGATGAAGTAGAAGACTCCGTCAACTTCCGGCGCGACCGTGGAGGCGCTTTCGGGCATCCAGAAGCCGCCACCCGAAGTCGCTTCGCCCAGTCTCATCGTTGCAAGCAGTCCGAGCATGCTCATGCCTGAAGTCCACCAGTCTGAAGTGCCGGGCCGGATGTTCCGTCCGGGCCGATGTGCGAGTCGGGGCCCTTGGCACCCGTCATGCCCTTGCCCGGCTTGCCTCTGCCACGGCGCTCAAGCCGAAGCAGAAACAGGATGCCGCCAACGAGCAATACCAATGTGATTGATCCTCCGAGCCGCATGATCTTCCATGCGCTCGGCACGAAACTGCCGGCCTCAGGGTCCCACTGAAAGCAGTTGAAGAGCAGCAGCGTGTCGATCAGTGTCCCCACCTTGCCATTGGATGCGTCTACCACCGCCAGCCGAAGATCCTGAGCAGGAAACCGAACGTCATTCATGTACCTGGAAATGCGCCCATCCGGTGTCGCAAAGGTGATGCTCGCGGTGTGGGCGTACTCGCCGCTGCGGGGATCGAAGCGATACCCGAAGCCGATCGCCTCGGCGAGCGCCTCGATGTTGTCCTGAGTGCCCGACAGGAATGGCCATGCCCCATCCGGAACGTCCTTGCCGAGCGACGCCAGGTATCCGCGTCGGTTCTGCGATGCGAGTTCGGGCCCCTCGTCGGGATTGATACTGACCGTCACGATCTGGTAATCGGTGCCAAGTTCGAGATCGACATCCCGTATTCCATCCACGAGCCCATTGAGCGTGAGCGAGCAGAGCATGGGGCACTTGTAGTAATTGAGCGTCAGGATGACCGGCCGGCCTTCCGTGAAGTACTCGGAAAGGGCGACCGTCTCGCCCTCGTGATCGACAAACTCCAACTCCAGCGGGACATCACCGTCCAGACGTTGCACGATGCCCACGCCCTCAAGTTCTGGTGGCAGTTCATCTGCCAGAAGCTGCGCGGCAACCGAGGACGCACCGACGCCGATGGTCAGAAGGATGCACGTGATGGAGCGATGGAGAAACGTCATCGGAATCGGCTCAGTGAGCGTCGCCCCCCCACTTCTTCAGAACCACGTCGCGAGCCGTGTCGATCGGAACGACCAGCGTCCGCTCGCCCGCCAGCACGCCATCGGCATCCGTCCACTGTTCCCAGTGAGGCTGATCCTCGAGGGCGAGCCGGTCGGCTTCCCGCCGTATCTCCGCCTCTTGTGACCGCACCGTGACCACCTTGCGGTGAGTCTCTGCCCGCTCCGCGCCGTAGTACAGCGCCGTGACTCCCAGGACCGTCACAATCGTCAGAACAGCCCCCGCGACGCCGACCACCCAAGTGAGGCCGCCCGAAGGATCTTCATGATCACCCGCCGGATGATCGCCGTGATGTGGGTCGTTGCTCATCAGAAGTTCTCAAATGCAAGCGCTTCGGAAAGGCGCGGGTCTGCAGTCGGCACGAGGCTCGCCCGACCGAGGAAGTAGAACGTGCCGCAGACGACAAGCCCCAGCGAACCGAGCAGTGCCGTCAGGTTGAGAATGGACGGGTTCCAGCCGATCGCCAGTTCACCAGCGGCCGCAGCGGACTGAAGTTCGTCCCACCGTGTCGCTTCGGCCAAGGCCACCTCAGGAACCATGGGCATGACAAGCCAATAGACATCCACGATGAACATCGCGACCATCCAGAGTGCGATGAGCACCAGAATGTTGCGATACCGCTTGGTCCATCGCGTGATCAAGAGCACAAAGGGCAGTGCAAAGTGCCCCAGAATGAGAAGCCAGGACACGTTGAACCAAGGCCCAAGTTGCCGAGGCACGAACCACTCCGTCTCGATTGGGATGTTGGCGTACCAGATCAACATGTACTGGCTGTATCCGATGTACGCCCAGAAAACCACGCCGAAGGCAAACAGGAGTTTGCCAAGATCGTGGAAGTGTTCTCTTGTAAAGGTCTTCGAGCCGCAACCGGAGGCGCGAAGGACGGCGAGCAGCACAATGACAAACGAGAAGAACCCCGTGCAACTGACCGCAAACCAATACACGCCGAACATGGTTGAGAACCACTTTGGCTGGATCGCCATCACCCAGTCGACCGCGGCAAAGGTTTGCGTCAACCCGTAGAGCGCGATACCGATGGGAGCCCACCACTGCATCCTCAGCGTCCGGCGGATGTCTCCATCGCGATCCTGGGCGACGCTCTGTGTTCGATAGAATCGCGCGAGCAAGGCCCACACGCCGAGATACACGATGGCTCGAATAGACCAGAACGTGGGGTTGAGGTAGCCGAGTTTGCCTTCAAGAACGTGGTCCGCATGCATGTAGTCCGTGTCGCACCACTCAAAGAGAACGGCCCCCTTGCCGGTCCAGACGAGGACGAGAATCGGAATGAAGAGCAGCCACAACCACTGAAGGTTGGCCGCGACGGCCTCGGACGGCCGACGAACCGTGACGGACCAGCCTGCTTTGGTCGCGTGCTGGAGGATGACAAAGAAGAGCCCGCCGAGGCAGATCGCCTGCGCCACCATGAACGCGAGCAGGTACGACTTCCAAAAGACTGCAGATCCTTCGATTCCGTCGAGGAACAGGGTCGCAGCCACTCCACCGAACCCGACAATGGCGCCGATGCCAATGCCCGTGGGTCCGATCCCGCCGAGTCGTAGGTCGCCACGATTGGCGTCAAGCGACATCACGAATCACCTCCGTCGAGATTGCGACTCCGTATGGGCAGCGAGGATGAACCCGGGACCGCATCTGCGGGCGCGTTTCTGGCGACCTGCAGGGCGTAGACCCAGGCGGTGATCGCCCAACGGTCCGCCGGTGAAATCTGGGCGGCGTAGCCCGCCATGTTCCCGAAGCCCTCGCCAATTGTGTGAAACATGCGGCCCGGAGGGAGTTCCTGCATGTCAGGTTGGTGAAGGTTTCTTGGTTGTACCCAGACCGTTCCGTTCGTTCCATTGTTGAGCAAGACCATGCCACGCTCATGCACCTTTCCGTCGCCGGCCCCGGTGACGCCGTGGCAGGGAAGGCAATAGATGTCGTAGCGTTCCCGCCCTCGGTCCAGCAGTGCGTCGTCGACGGTGATCTGCTTCGGGAAGGTCGTGGCGTACTCACCGTCAACGAGGCCCAGCCAGAAGTGCGTGTCGTCGATCATCTGGCCCCGAGCAACGGTGCCCGGCACCCGAGGACGCATCGCACGGCCGTCATTGAAGAGCAGACTTCCGTGCTGGGCCAGGTACTTGGGCTGGTTGTCCATATTCTGGATGATGTGAATCCGGGGCTGTTCACTCGGCATGGCTCGTGCGCGGAGAATCAGAACCGGTGGCACCAGCAGCA
>CAZSSV010000287.1:0-3332 GCA_964609425.1 uncultured Isosphaeraceae bacterium
CCCACCCCCGGAGCCATCAACACCGCAGGTCAGAGCGGGCCTTCCTAGACCTCACTGGTGCTTGATGCGCCCAGAGTGTCCAAGAAGTGTCCAACCAGATCCGATTTAGGTTCCGAACCCTGCCCCGAGTACCTCTCCGAGTACCGCAGCTGCGGCCCTGTCGCGCTCCTGGTCGGTGTACCCGTAGGCGTTGAGGGTGAACGCCGGTGAATGGTGCCCTGCACGCTTGGACACGGTGAGCGGGTCGATGCCGTGGCTTACCTGCTGGGTGATGTTCCACCGGCGTGCTCCGTGGAGCGTCATCCGTTCGGACACGATGCCTTCCCGCACCGCCCTCGTCGCGTCGCTGTGCCACATGTGGGTCACGTTGTTGGGGTGCCATGCCGTTAGGCGTTCGTTGGTGAGTATCTCGACTTGGGGTCGGCCGGCTGCGAGCAGGAGCCGACCCTGGGTGACCCTCCATCGCCGTAGCACCGTCACCAGTTCGGCGCTGATGCTGATGGTCCTGTAGCCACGTGCTGTCTTGGGTGGCCCGGTGTAGAGGTTGTGGCCGACTGATGTCCTGGTGCGTTCCACGGTGAGCGTCCCGCCGTCCAGGTCGAGGTCGCGCCATTCCAACCCGCACAGTTCGGCCCGCCGTAGCCCAGTTCCGAGCGCCAGCGACCAGGCAGCCCGGCGGTAGTCGGGCAGCCAGTCGGCGGCCAGGAACGCACGGACCTCCTCGATGCTCCAGTGATGGTGCTTGGTCTTGGGCATCGAGGCCAGCGTTGACGGTGGATTCGACAGACTCGCCACGTTGCGGGCCACCATCCCTTTCCGGAAAGCGTCATTCAGGGCCTTGTGGATCGTCGTGTAGAAGGAGCGCACCGACCGGTTCGACAGCTGCCGCCCGTCGGCAGTGCCGCCGGTTAACAGCTGCCCATACACGTGATCCAGATGCGCTGCGGTCAACTGGTCGAGCGGAATACCGGACAGCAGTTCGTGTGCCTTGCGGGCATGGAGCCGGTAGCCGCGAACGGTGTTCGGCGCTATCGCATGGCTTGCCTCTCGCTGGTCGAGCCACTCGTCCAGGTAGGTGCCGAGGTCAACCGTCGTCGGGTCCGTCACGTCTGCGAAACGTGAGCGCATCGCTTCCATCGCCGCTGCTGCTTCCCGCTTGGTCGAGAACCCCCGACTGCGCTTCCTGGTGCGCTGCGCACCACTGGGGCCAACGTCCAGGTCGAACCCCCAGCCGTCGCCGTGCCGGTAGACCCGTCCCTGCTTACTCATCAGATGTTTCTTCCTGCTCTGCTGCTTTCACTTCTCGCACCCACCGGTCGATTTGCGCCCGCCTGTAGGAGCGACCGGTCGAGTCATTAGGAAATTCGCCCCGTTCCTCAATCTGGCGGCCACTCATTCCGCGGTCCTTGAGTTGCTTGGCCTTGACCTTCCACTCCCAAGGCACGGGAGGTCGCCCAGGGCGGCCCCGTCGCCGTCGCAGCTCCCGCAGCATTTCGTCTGCCGCCTGCCGGTCCAATTCGTTCAACCTCGCCGAACGGTGGATCGACGGAGGTTCCGCTTCACCATCGACCGCGAGCACAGCGCGCCCAACTGCCTTCTCTATCCAGCGCGCGAGGTCCGCGTCACTGAGACCCTCCCCGAGCGAAGCGTCCTCCCAACCTTGTTCCGTTGGCTGGGCGTGAATCGCAATCGACTGGATGACCGGTTCACCCGCGTCATTGATGTGACCGGCAAGCCGAACCCATCGGTTGCGATTCTCGTCATTGATCTCGACCCACAGTGGGAATGGGAACATCACTGTTCGACCATCCGAGAGGGTTCGAAGGTCGATCCGAACTGGGGTCCCGTCCGGCAACACCTTCCACTGAACGCGTCCCATCTCGCCGCGTTCCATCCACCCCCGGAAGAAGCCGGATGGCTCATTAGTGGAGCGTGATTCCATATGAGCCAGTGTAGGCGTCTAATGGGAGCCACAGCAAGACCCGAGCATCCCGGAGGTGCCCCCTATGACTGAGACAGACGCCACGAACCTGCCGGACCCGCGCTTGCGGCCGTTCCTGACCCCAACGGAGGTGGCACCGCTCCTGGGCGTGTCGAAGTCGAACGTCTACCGAATGATCAACGCCGGCCAGCTGCCGACCATCCAACTGGGCGGCATGCGCTCGACGCGCATCGTCACCGCCGAACTCCTGCGCTCCGTGATGGCCCTGGAACCAAGCACCGCGACGACCTGACCGCCCCACAACCAAACGACCGACCCAGGTTGCACGACAACGCATGCCCGGGCCGGTCGAAAGGAACTGCAGTGAAGAGAATACCCACCCCCTGTGCTCGTCCTCAGAGCACCGCCGCGGACCGAACCGCCATGGACCGACACCAGGCCCGCTCCCGCAGCGCCCACTGCAACGACACCGCCCGCTACACGCAGTCCAGGGAAGCGATCCTGGGTGTCGGCACCATCTCGGCCACTGCTCGCCACCTGCTCGACCTGTGCGGAGACGACGCCGACTTGGCAGCCGACTGGTGCCACAGGATTGGAAACCGTCGGTGAGCCTCGACCTGGTGCTCGATCAGGTAGACGCCTACCTGGGTCGGTTCGTGTCGTTCCCCAGCAAGGAAGCCCGCCACGCCGTCACCCTCTGGGCTGCACACACGCACGCAATCGACTGCTTCGACTCGACACCGCGCTTGGCGCTCACCAGCCCTGAGAAGCAGAGCGGTAAGACACGCTGCCTGGAGGTGCTTGGCCTTCTGGTCGCCCACCCGCTGCACACGACATCGGTTACGTCTGCGGTCCTGTACCGAATGATCGACAGAGGGCCGACCCCCACGGTGCTCCTCGACGAGTACGACACGATCTTCGGACAGCATGCATCCGATAGATCCGAAGAGGTCCGGGCGCTGATCAATGCCGGTCACCGACGAGGGGTCACCATCCCGCGCTGCGTGCCACCGAAGATGGACCCCCAACAGTTCGAGACGTTCGCCCCTGTGGCGCTGGCCGGGATCGGCCAGCTGCCGGACACCGTTTCTGACCGGGCAGTAGTCGTGGCGATGCGTCGACAGACCCAGGGTGACCGGGCACAGCCGTTCCGGCTTCGGAAGCACGAACCGGAGGGAATCGAACTGGGCGACTCGCTGGCCGACTGCATGGACGCGATCCGGCACACCCTGGACGGCTACGAACCGGACAACCCCCTTGAGGACCGCCCCGCGGACGTATGGGAGCCTCCGCTGGCCATAGCCGAGCACGCCGGACCCGACTGGGCCAGGCGTGCCCGAACCGCCGCCACGACCCTCACAGGCGGCCAGGGATCAAGCGAGACACTGGG
>CAZSSV010000288.1:0-3332 GCA_964609425.1 uncultured Isosphaeraceae bacterium
GTGCATCGCACAATGGCTGCGACAAGCCGAACCGCGACCAGCACCAACCGCCGCGAGGACACGCCGCCCATGCTCGAAACCTGCCCCGATGCATCGCCGCGCGGAGAACTCAGGATTGAGCGTGAGGACGATCTGATCAAAATTCGGCGCATTCTTGAGAACATGGACCACGTCGAGTCACAGGTCATGTGCATGCGGTTCGGCCTCAATGGCACGCCCCCCAAGACGCTCAAGGAAACGGGACGCGTGGTCGGGCTGACCCGCGAGCGGGTTCGCCAGATCGAACAGCGGGCGCTTGAGCAGATTCGGACCGCCTTCGAGCCTGGCAGGCTGGCCGGCTGATCAGGCGGCGGCATCCATGCTGGGCGGTCTCGCAACAGGGCTCGCCACCGCGCCGCACAGCGCCCACAGTGTCATGCCGATGAAGATCAACTGAATCCCGAAGAGCAGTCCAGGCGCCCACGTGACATCACCTGGATACCACCAGATCAGCAGACCGCCCACCAGGATGCCAGCGACGCCGCTGAGCACCTGCACTCCGGGCGCCACAGTGGACCGGTGCGGGAACCCCAACAGATCGGCAAACCCACGCACCAGCGATCCAATGGCCAGCAGAAGCGTGATGGCCTCCAGTCCCTCGAACGGCCAGATGAGCAGCAGCGCGCCGAGTACGCCGATGAGCACGGCCGACCCGAAGGTCGCGGCGCGATGCTCGACGCCTCCGGCGACCGAACGAATCACGCCCAGCAGGCCGATCATGAGGCACAGCACGCCCAGGAGCAGTTCGATGCCCTGTGATGCGAACACGGGAAAGATGATCGCTGCCATACCGCCCAGCGTGCACAGCACGGCCTCGAACCGAAGGATGCCGCGTCCCTTCCGAAGCATCTGCAGAATCTGGTCAGGGCCGGGCGCGGTCGATGCGGTTTCCATGGGTCGGTGTCCTCTCGGCGGGCATGCTACCTCCCCAAACACGCACACGGGACTCGGCCGTGCCCGAGTCCCGCGCGTTCGAGCGAGTGGAAGGAGAACCCCCCGGACACACTCCCGCGGTCGCTCGAGCCGCGGCGAGTGGCATGTGGCACGATCAGTCGGATCTGATGTCGATGCGCCGCGACTTCACGGTGGCGGCCTTCGGCAAGTTCACTTCGAGCACGCCGTCTCGATACGTCGCCGCGATTCCGTCGGCATCGATGCCGTCCCCGATCCTGAAGGACCGGTGAAAGTCGCCAACGCCGTACTCTTGAAATCGCATGGCTCCGAGGTCTTCGTAGCGATCGGCGACCTCGGCGGTGATGGTGAGCATGGTGTCATCGACCGAGATCTCGATGGTCTCCGAACTGGCCCCGGGCATGTCCGCGAGCACGATGTAACCGGTCTCCGTCTCAAACACATCGACGGGCGCTCGGTAGTTTTGAGGTCGCTTGACCGCGGGGATGCGCTCGGACGCGGTGCTGCTGCAGGTCTTGATGTTGGTATCGGTGGTCATGGGTCTGGTCCTTTCGGTGATGGGTGAGGGTGTCCATCCAGTACTTCAGGCTGCACGGACGTCAATGCGCCGCGTCCTGGCCGGGCGAACCTTTGGAAGGGTCACGGTGAGCACCCCGCCGCTGAGGCAGGCGTCGATGCCGTCCGGTTCGATGGCGACCGGCAGTCTCAGGGTCCGCTCAAACCGGACGTCGGAGCGTTCGCGGCGAATGCTCGTGCCGTCCGTTGGGGCGTCGATCGTGCGGGTTCCAGCGACCGTGATGGTGTGGTCCGTGACGTTGACCTCGAGCGCGTTCGGAGCGACGCCGGGCATCTCGGCCTCGATGAAGAGATGGTCATCGTCTTCGAGGATGTTGAGCGCCGGATGAGACCGCAGCGAGTCGAGGACACGGCCTGGCCAGCGAGATGCGAGGCCGGGAACCGCCATGTGATCGTAGATGCGGTCGAGTTCGTGACGAATGGAGTCGATGGCGTAGTTCGCCGGTGCGAGAATCGTGCGTGTATTCATGGCAGTTCTCCACATGCTTGATCCGGGCTCTCAACCCGGGTGCCCTGTGATGCGCCGGCACGTCGCCGGCTTCACGATTGCCAGTTGCAAGTGGCGTGCCACCAAGACGGTCCCTGCATGTGCACGCGTGCCACCGCCCCGCTGGACCCCGCCCAGGCCGCACCTGCCAAGATGGGGATCGCCTGCCACCATGGCAAATCTCTCAGCCAACCTGCCATTGAAACAACGACGCCGGCGTAGAAACGCCGGCGTCGCCGATGGAAGGAGAAGAGATCCGAGATCAGCAGGCGAGGCTTCCCTCGCGGCTGAAGATTTGGCCATTCATGGCGACCTTCTTGGGCAGCTCGATCGTCAGCAGGCCGTTGACGATGCGAGCGGAGATATCGGTCGCCTCGACATCGCTGCCGATGGTGAACTCACGACGCAGAACGCGGGGTCCGACCTTTTCGCGAACGATGGTCGGCAGACCGGTACGGCCGCCGGCATATCGGCTGGCCAGGGCCTCGATGACCAACGTGCCGTTGGCCACGGAGAGATCCACATCGTCCAGGGAGACGCCGGGGACGTCCGCTTCAATGACGTATGCGGAACCGTCGTCGTAGATGTCAACCGGAATCTGCACACCGGCGGCGGCCATGGAGGTCATGGGAGCCGTGCCAGCGCCAAGCGTGGGCGTGGCGGTGTTCCAGCCGGAGCCCGCGAGCTGCTGCCTGGCGAGCATCGGGTTGATCATGGCGACACTGGCGATGGCGAGTGCCTGATGCGGATTGGTCATGGCCAGGTTGGCCAGTGACTTGGCCAGATGCAGGTCGATGCCCGCGATCTTCACCAACGTGGCCGCGGTCCACGTGCAGCCGCCGGCGATCTTGCCGAGCGTGGCGACGAACACCGGGTCGATGGCCGCCAACTGCGTGGCGATCTGACCGAGGGAGGGATCGATCGCAGCAATGCGGTTCACGACGAGCTGCGTCGGCAGCGCGCCGAGGAGCCCGGTCTGCATGCCGGTGAGGCCCAACCCGGACATCGGGCTGGTCATGAATGAGGCGCCGGCGAACGGGGCCAGGCCAGCCGTGTCCATGCCGAAGTGACCGAACCCGCCGCTGATGGGTGCGAATGCGCCGTTGAGCGGTGCCACGCCGAACCCCACGGCCGGCATCGCGGTATCTGCTGCGACCCCGAAGGTGCCGGTGCCGCAGGTGTTGGGCCGATTGCGGTCCGCGAAGGTCGGGGTGCAACCACGATTGTCTTTGACTTGAATCTTGATGGTCATTGTCGAGCTCCTTGAAGTTGAAGTACCGCAGGGAGCCGATACGTCCCCGCACCGTTGCGGGGAGAC
>CAZSSV010000289.1:0-3316 GCA_964609425.1 uncultured Isosphaeraceae bacterium
GTTTTTGAAAACCACTGTAGGCTTACCCCTACCCAGGGTTCGAATCCCGGTCTCTCCGCCATATCTTTTTTCGGGGGCGGGGGGTGTGACGAGCGGGGAGGTGGGGGTGAAGGGGCGAAAGCGGGCCGAAAACCGAATTGTGTCCCTGATGTTTGCCTGTTGCTCGAAAGTCCTGACCAGCGGGTAGGACTGTTCCGGCGGCGAGTGTGGCGCGCGACGTTGCGACGTGTCGCGTCGTGCCGGGGGCTGGCGGTTGCGGGCGGGTGCTGGGGGGCAGGGCACAGGAGCTGGCGAGGTGAAGGGTGTGTGCCCTGAATCTGAAACGTATGTTCCCCGACGAATCGCTCGGCGCTCGCAAGGGGCCGATTCGCTGCGACGAGCACCTCGGTCGTCTATTGAGGTTCTACCAGCGCGAGGCCGCGTGAGTTTTTTGACCACACGGGCACCACGCCGACGAGAAGGATTCGAAAGCTCGTTGCCGGTGAGACGTTCACGAACGGCGACCGCGCGCTCTTGTCGACCGTCGTCGAGATGGACCTCCTACTTCGTCTTTCTCCGTCGAACGTGCTCTCGGAACACCTTGTGAAAGACGGCTTTCATGCTCTCCGGGGCTTCATGCCCCCGCAGCGTGTAGTTCAGAATCTGCTTCTTGCCGCGGATGTTGTTGTACGCCATGTAGACCGTGGTCGGCGGGCAGACGACGTCGATGAAACCGACGCTGAAGATCGCTTCGGCGTCGGTGCGGGCGGAGAAGTTGACGGGATCAAAGTAGCGCGACACCTGCAGGATCTTTGGATCCGGCTTTCCGTCTCGATACGGTACGAGCCAGGGCCAACCGCTGATCGGGCTCGGACCGGGCTGGTTGCATAGGGCCGGCATGCCGGCTCCGATCACGGTCACCCGGTGGTCGAGGCCGGCAGCGACAATCGCCTGCGCCCCGCCTTGGCTCTGGCCCTTGACGATGAGAATCTCGCCGTCCCATTCGGGCTGTGCCGTGAGAAAGTTCAACGCCCGCGCCAGACGCAGATATATGCCGAGGAAGTAGCAGGTCTCCCGATGCTCTCTGCCGCGATGCGAATACCCCTTGAGCACCGTGCGCTCGAGCTCAGCGTAGTAAGCCCGCGGCCTGTCGTTCGCGACGCCGTGGGCGTTGAGATCCAGCGACAGCATGCCCATCTCCGCGCCCCGGACGGCATCGCCGAGAGACGCCGACCAAATCCCGGCGCCGTGCACTCTCAGGATCGCCGGAAGGCTCCGGGGCTTGGCGCCAGAAGGGCGAGCGAAGTAGGCCGACACGGGCGCCATCGTC
Source organism: uncultured Isosphaeraceae bacterium (assembly GCA_964609425.1). Lineage (GTDB taxonomy): Bacteria > Planctomycetota > Phycisphaerae > Phycisphaerales > SM1A02 > UBA12567. Next base: position 1,310 of record CAZSSV010000289.1, read on the forward strand.
TTCAAGCAATCGAGTTTCAGGTCGTAGGCATCGATTCCATCGCGGTGCGATTCGACCGCACGCAGGACGGGATTCATCGGCACCCGAGCCAGCTTCTTCTTCTGCGCGGCCCAGAACTCGTCGAAGTCCTCCGGGGCCGGCATGGCGGGCTTGATCTTCAGGGGATCGATACCTGCAGCCGCGCGCGCAACGACCTTCTTGTCGCGCCCCGGCTCATAGACCACGCGGCATCGGAGAAAGCCCGGTTCGCTTAGCTTGCCCGTTATGCTGGCGCCGCCATCGCCGATCGTCTTCTTGCCCCGGGATATGGCCAGGCCGTCTCTACTGAGGAAGAACTCGACCTCGCCCTCTTGGACGGGCCGCCCGTTCTTCGACAAGCTGACCACGAACTTCACCAAGTCGTTGACACGGTAAAGAGAGTCTGCCCGATCCGTCGCGAGCTTGAGCTCGTAAGCTTGCTCGACCGACTCATGCTGTGCCGACGCCAGCGATGGAACCGCCAGCCAGACGGCCAGCTGTAGAAGCGCCGATCCAGTGGCAGTCAGGGCGCCAGAAACGGCTCTGCCCACGAGACTGATTTCCGCTCCCTTGCTCAATCTCTCGTTCCGTTCCTTTTCGTTGATCGTGCCGTGTTTCTTGGGTGTCCACTATCTCTTCGTTGGCCCCCAGCCCTCGATTCCATATCGGAATAGCGGGTCGCCGAGATTCCTTGGGGGCGACTCGCCTCTGCCGATCGCGTCTTCGATCTGTTTCATTTCCGCTTCGGTGCAGCCGAGGTCGAAGGGCAGATCTTCGCGCTGGGCTCTCACCTGTTCCATCGACCGCGGAATCTGGACGGGCAGCTTGCCTCGGGGTTCATACTCCCCGGAAAGAACCCCTGGCCACCCGCCACCGTTGGGACCTCGTGAACCATACCAGTGAGCGCCGGGCGCGAAGAGAATGGCGGCGGCGTTCTCGGCGCACCAGGGAATGGGGAACGGGTTGCCGCGCACATGATAGATGGCGACGATCGGCGTTCGCGTCTTGTGGATCGCCTTCAACCGTGCGGTACAGATGTCATCGACAAACATCTCCAGGTCGGTACCTTCATACCGGCGATTCCATATTCCGTTGTAGCCGCTAACGCCGACCACTGCGATGTCGTGCGTCTTCGCCAGCTCTCCACATTCTTTGGGGGGATGCTTGTCGGCCCACAGGACCTTCTTGTCTTTCGAAAGCGGAATCAAGTTTCCTTCGTTCTTCAGAACGATCTGGCATCGGTGAGCGGCTTCCTTGGCGATGGCGCGGTGTTCTTTCGAGTCGACGATTCTCACCGCGCGGTCGGGGTCGACGTATGGATTCTCGAATAGTCCCAGCCGGAATTTGGCCGTGAGTATCCTCCTGATCGATTTATCGATCCGTTGTGGATCGGTCTTCTTGTCTTTCAGCCCGCGTTCGTATTCACGCGTCACACGCGGCGTGGAGCAGCCGCCCTGGATATCGGCGAAAGGCGTGACCGCGCCCCAGTCGGTGCAGATGACGCCTCTGTGGCCCAACTCACCACGCAGCCAATTCTGCAATACGATCTCAGTGCGGTTCGGCTTGTCCTGCATGAATTCCGGGAACACGTAATACGGCGCCATCACGGCCCAGGTGCCGGCGTCAATCGCTCCCTGGAACGGCTTCCAATGCCACTTGATCGACTTCCGCGTTGACTTCAATGGAGTGCCGAGATTGAAGCCTTTGGGCGGTTTCGGCTTCCCCATGAATCCTTCGTGTCCGTCGTGACCGCCCCCGGTGCTTCCAATACCAGGAAAGTGTTTTGGGACCGCGAGCACAGAGTGCGTTCCGAGCTTTTCGCCCTGAAGCCCCTCTACAATGGCGCGATTCATCTCGTACGCCCACTCGCCATCTTCGCCAGGCACGTCGAGATTCCGTGCTCCGCGGGGGTCGGTGGCCAGATCGGTATGCGGGCCAAGAATGAGGTGGATGCCCGACGCCCGCATCTCCTTCGCCCACACCCCGTAC
>CAZSSV010000290.1:0-3312 GCA_964609425.1 uncultured Isosphaeraceae bacterium
GCCAGATCCTGATCGATCAAACGACGACCTTCCTCCGAGAGGACGGCATCCAGGTGCCCCAGGCGTAGCACCTCCATCCTGGCCTCATGGTCAGCCAGGAGCGCAGCCACCCCTTCACGCTGGGACTGGTCCAGATCACCCATCGCGGAGGCAGCCTTCAAGGTCCGCGTGGCATGATCCCGCTTCCACACGCCGGGGAAGGTCGCGCGCAGAATCGCCGCCCGCGCCTTGGCCGACTCGTCCGGTGGCAATGACGCGCACGCCTCGTCGAACGCGGCCAGCGCGTGATCCCGAACCGCCTCGCGTTGTCGGATGGATCGCTCCACCGCACGCTGCCACCTGGCCGGCCGGCCCGCCGCGATGGCCGCGGCGGCTTCGATTGGCAACGCCTGTACGGATGCGTCTCGAGTCTTCCCCAGGGCGACATGAGCCGCCTTGAATGCGTGCATGGACGCCGCATCCGACCCCGCCGACTCAAGAACCGGCGTCGAATCCATACGCTCGCCAGAGAGGCGGCCTCTCTGGAGCATGCGCTCAAACGCCACATCGGTCCACCACCGCTCAAATGCCTCGGCGCGGCCAGACCCCGCAAGGGCAGCCAGATCGTCATGCACGCGCTGATGCCACTCCGATCGCGATTGAAACCACTGCTCGAGGACATCGGCCTGCTGCGAAAACGCGTCGCCCCAGGCCTCCTGGCCCGCCGCATCCTGTCTGGCCTGGTCAAGTTCACGCCTTGCTTCTTCGACCGCTTCGGCGTATGCCTCACGCATGGCGGACGGATCGTCGTCGAAGACGCCCTGGCGGCGGAGCGCCTCGATCCGCTCGCGTGCCGTCTCCACGGCTTCTTGCCCGGCTTCCAGGCGATCGACAACAGCCGGCGCCGCCTCGACCTGAAGCGCCGAGACCTGTGCCCGAACCGCCTCGGCCCCTGAACGCACAGACGCGCCGTACTCGGTGAGTACGACCTGGGCCGCGGCCGCCTCGTCCGTGCTGAATCTGAGCGTCTCAACGAGTGACCGGAGATCCGAGGGCGACACCACAGCCGTGCCCAACTGCTGAGGGACGTATCCCGGAAGCATGGACGCGCGGCCGGGCGACACATACATGGCGAGCAGCGCCGCGGTCAGGATCGCACCTTGCATCATCTGCGCTCCACGAGTCATGGCATCACCCGAACAGCGAGTGGCTTTCCGTCGTCCCCACGCGGCAGGTCGGCAGGCGAAGAAGGCTCGATTCGCACCTCATCGGGCACACTGGCCCATCGCTCACCGCCAAGCAGGCCCTGAAGGTGCTGCAGCCACGCCACGTCCATGGCGCGCCGCCGTGTGGCGAGTGCCGCAGCCCGGGAGAGCGACCTGTCGGCGGGCGAGTCGCTCATCCGAAAGAGCGCCGTCGGCCCGAACACTTCCGCCATGGCACGCTGCTCGGCGCGAGCGGTACGGGCACGGCCCGTCGCCACGCGGCGCGCCGTTCGTTCTTCGGCGGCCAACCTCAACCTCGGCCCGCCGAACTTGATCCTCGACCGTACGAGTGCACTGCGGAGCTGGTCTGACACTTCAGGGTCCGACAGAAAGTACGCCACCGTACGTTCGGCCCGCGACGGCGCAAAGATGTCCGGGTACCAGGCTCGATTGACCGACCGCTGAAAGTCGTTGACGACCTCACTGGGCAGTTCCGCGGAGAGCCGGTCATACCAGTCGCTGTTGACCTGCACAACCCGCTTCCTCGCCGTAACCTCCGCGGCCTGCAAGGCCACACGCGCCAGGTGGTCCCGGCGATCGACCGCGTCGAGCACCAGCGGAAGCTGATCCTCGAGCAGCGCGTCTCGCGCTGCCACCGCCGTCGACCAGTCACGTTCGTATGCCAGGAGCAGCGGCCGCAGCGTGGCCCATTGGCCAGGCACGTCCCTGATTGCCTCCCTCACCAACACTTCAAGGTCCAGGGACTCCCCAGGGAGCCCACCGCGAAACGGAGACCGGTCTCGGCGAATCGCCTGCTCGACCCCCGCCCACCGACCGCGGTCCGCTTCGAGGACCAGTGCAATGTCCCGTTGCAGGGCAGCATGTCGGGCCCTTCGGTCTGCGACCGCGGCTCGGAGCAGGTCCGTCCGCGCCGACGGCGGAGCCGCAGGAAGTCGATCGACCAGGGACGCCAGTTCTCGTCGCGCCCAGTCCTGCTGTCCGGCAAGCCACGCGGCGGCTTCGGCAGGGTCGTCCATCGACGTCGCTGCCGCTCGGATTCGGGACCACGCCCGGTGCTGGTCGCTCCAATCGCGAGGTGTCCAATTGGCGTGAAGGTGACCCGCGTCCAACGCGGCCAACTGCAACCTTGAGGCATCCGCAGCCGCCGCGGCTTCGGCCAGGTAGTCCTCCAGCAGCGAGGCAATGATGGCGGACTGATCATCACTGGCACCGAGGACCTCGACCACCACTGGTACATCGCGGGCCAACAGATCGGGCGCCAGCAATGGGTCGGGGCTGGGCCCCGCAATCGCCAGTGAGGCGGTGAGGGTGGTAAGCACTGGCATGGACGGCTCCGTGTGGGCCAAGGGGGTCGGGTAGTCTACGCCGATGGACGACGTTGAGGTTCTCGTTGTCGGAGCCGGACCGATCGGTCTTGAGGTTGCATGGCATCTTCAACAGGTCGGAATCGCCGCCCACGTCGTTGATTCGGGCATGGTGGGGCAGACCATCGCCGAGCACTTTCCACCGGCCACACGGTTCTTCAGCTCACCCGAACGCCTGGCCATTGCAGGCGTATCCGTCCCCGTGCCGACCCAGGAGAAGATCACGGGCGAGGCGTACCTGGCATACCTGCGGGCCGTCATCCTGACGCGGAACATCTCCGTGGAGACCTATCAGCGGGTCGTCGCCGCCGCACGCATCGACGATGCCTGGCAGGTGACCCTGCGAGATCGCTGCGGCGGCGAGCGCATCATCCATGCTGCCCGCGTCGTGCTCGCCTGTGGTGGAACCCACCGCCCTCGAAGACTCGGCATTCCCGGAGAAGATCTGCCGCACGTTCATACCTGGCTGGGCGATCCGCACCGGTTCTTTCAGCGACGGGTCCTGGTGGTCGGTGGCCGCAATTCAGCGGTCGAGTCGGCGCTTCGGTGCTGGCGAGCCGCAGCCACCGTGTCCATGTCCTATCGACAGGCAACGATCAGCGAGCGCGTGAAGTACTGGCTCCGACCGGAGGTCCAATCGCTCATGGACGAAGGTCGAATCACCTCGCACATGCCGACCGAGCCGGTCGAGATCACGCCTGGGCACGTTGTTCTGCGCGCCGATGACGGCCGCACCAGCGAGG
>CAZSSV010000291.1:0-3311 GCA_964609425.1 uncultured Isosphaeraceae bacterium
TCGGTCGATGTGCTCCTGGTCCACTCAGACGGCGACTATCTGGCCATTCAGAGGAACACCGATCTGGTGCCGACGCTTCAGCGACTGAAGGACGAGGGCCTCACTCGGTCCATCGGCTTCTCAGGCAAAACCCCGGAGGGCGCCACCGAGGCACTTGAGTGGGCCGATGTGTTGATGTGCCCGTACAGCCTCGCGGATCGCTCGCACGAAGTCGCCATCACCGCCGCGCACGCCGCAGGTTTGGGTGTGCTGCTCAAAAAGGTGCTCGGCAGCGGTCATCTGGACGGGCAGGCGGCGCTGCAGTTTGCCCTTCACGATTCCCCGATTGCCCACAGCGTCTCATCGGTCGTCATCGGCAGCATCGACCCGGCACGCATGCGGTCCAATCTGGAGGTGGCACAGGCCGCTACGGAATGACCAGAACATCTCCCAGGGAGAGTCGGTCGGGATCACCCTTGAGTACCGTCCGGTTGGCTTCAAACACCTCGTACCAACGCTGCGCATCGCCGTAATACAGGATCGAGATTGAACTCAGCGAGTCACCGGTGGCGACCTCGTGCGTGCGAGGGGCCCCTGCCGGAGCCGGTGTCACCGAGCGGGGCTGCGACGGTGCGGCCGGAAGCTTCAACACCATGCCCGGTTTGAGGGCCCGAGGATTGATTCCCGGGTTTGCTTCGACCAGCCGCGACCACGCGTCGGCATTCCCAAGCTCCCGTCTGGCGATGGCGATGAGCGTATCGCCCGATCGCACGATCGTCGTGTCCGGCGTGATGCGCCGCTGCGGAGCCGACTGGGACGCCGCTCGCGTTTCCGTCTCGGTCGCGGCGGGCCGGGTGGCCGGCCCCAGCAGCCGCGTGATGCCAGAGGAGAGGTCCGTACCCATCTCGATGATCGCGTCGTGACCCGCACTCGGCCCGCCGGAGGCCGCCGTAAGACCAGAAGAGGGCGACACCGGCGCCTGCGCCACGCCCCCTTCGCTCGCGGGCTGGACGGGATGAGACGCCACACGCGGCGGCGGAGGAGGTGGGACCGAGGCCGGGGCAGGCAGCGAGCCTGCCACCGTGGTGGGCGGCGACGCCTCGACCGTTGCCGGGCCACCTCCATAGAACACGATCAGAACGACGACTGCGGCTGCAGCCGCGAGCAGGATGAACTTTCCACCGGTTGACATGCGGCACCTCCACCCAAAGTCATCGACCGACAGCCGAATGGAACGTGAGAACGCGGGCCGCTCAGCCCGCCGCCGGCAGCGCATCCGGATCGGGCGTCCCGTCGCCCTTGTCGGGCGTGTCCTTTTCGCTGCCCCGGAAGACAAGGGGAGAGGCGATGGCGACGGACGAATACGTCCCGACCATGACTCCGATCACCAGCGCGAACGCGAACCCGCGAATGCCGGTTCCACCGAACACGTAAATGATCAGCACGGCAATCAGCGTCGTCACAGATGTCAGAATCGTCCGACTGAATGCTTGATTGATCGACCGATTCACGCACTCTTTGCTCGGGACGGGCCGCTTGCCACGGTTCTCTCGAATGCGGTCCAGGATGACGATCGTGTCATTCAGCGAGTAGCCAATCACGGTCAGGAGTGCGGCGACGATTCCCGTATCAATCTGGAACTCCTCGATCAGCAGTCCACCTGAGGCCCACGTCTGACCGGCAATCACACCTGTCAGGGCCAGGAAACCGACCACGATGATGACATCATGGCACAGGGCGGCGATGGCAGCGACCGAGTACCTCAGCGAACCAAACCGCACCCAGATGTAGAACAGAATGCCGGCAAGCGACAGCACCACGGCCCCGATCGCGTTGGCGGTCCGCGTGGCAGCGACGGCCGGCGCAAAGCTGCTCACCTGCTCGAAACTGCTCTGCCTGCCAAGTGCCTCGGAGAGCAGTTCCCACTCCCGCTGCGCGAGTCGCTGATCGACCAGGCTCGACTCGTTTCGGAGATAGTTGATCTCCGGGTCGAGCACTGCGACGGCCACAGCGGACCAGGTGTCGTCGCCCGCAGGCTCCACGCCCGCAACCAGCACGTCACGGCCAACCGTGTCGCTGAAGTCGGGATCTTGCCGCATGCGGTCGATTCGCTGCTGCACTTCGTCAAGTGTCATCGGAGGCTCAATGTCTTCACCAAGAACCACGACGCCGCCTCGGAAGTCTGAAAGATCTCCAATCGTGGCGCCGAGCCCCAGCACCTCGCCGATGGTGTCAGCGTCGGCCTGGGAGGTGCGGTCCGCCCAGTCACCGGGCCCGCCGGCAAAGGTCCGCGCCGGTGAGATGTCGAGTTCGTCCCCGAACTCTTCGAGCAGCGCCGCCTCGACCACGGACTGAATGCCCTCTTCGCTCCCCAGACCGGCCGGCGCGGCCACCTTGACCTTGAATGAGTCCCCGACCGTACGACCGGACGCATCAACCAGCGACTCGTTCCCGACCGTCAGAATCTTGGCGCCTCGCAACTCGCGAAGTATGCGCGACTCCAGTACATCGTCCGCCGGAGCATTCTGGCCAATCGCGTGGATGCGCGCCGTCACCGACCCCTCGCCATCCTGCCTCAGCAAGATGGGCTCGCCCGATGGCGAAGCCCCAGTCTGCATCGTGACAGCGACACCGCCACGGAACTCCGTGTCGAACATGTCGGCACCACGGGTATAGAAGAGCGTGATCGACCCTGCAATGGCCAGGCCACTTACGATCCAAAAACCACCGCGAAGGCTCACCCAGTCAAAGCTCGGATGCAACAGTCTTCCGATGGCGGGGACCGCCGAGGGCAACATGGGCAGGCGTCTGCCCTTGAGCCAGAAGACGTAGATATCGAACAGAAATCGTGTCACAAAGAGCGCCGTGAAGAGCGTCGCGATGATGCCGATGCTCAAGGTGAGCGCAAAGCCTTTGACTTCGGTCGTCGGCTCCATCAGAAGAAGCACGGCGCAGACGATGAGGTTGGTGATGTTGGCGTCGAGAATGGTGCCGTAGACCTGGGCATAGGCAGTGCGAACCGCCTCTCGCAGGTCGCGTGCGCCTCCCTCGATTTCCTCGCGAATCCGCTCGTAGATCAGCACGTTGGCATCGACGGCCATACCCATGGTGAGCACCACACCGGCGAGGCCCGGCAGCGTAAAGGTGCCCTGCATCATCGCCATGACGCCGAAGATGATGGCCCCGTTGAAGATGAGCGCTGCGTCAGCGACCATGCCGGCCAGGAAGTACCACAGGAACATGAACACGCCGACAACCAACACGGCCCAAAGGAAGGCCTCGAGGCCACGGGTCAGATTGTCCGCGCCGATGGAGGGCCCAAGCCAGCTGAC
>CAZSSV010000292.1:0-3292 GCA_964609425.1 uncultured Isosphaeraceae bacterium
CGGGCCGGCTGCGGCCCCATGGTCACGGTGGCCCAGAGCGGTGATCGCGGCGGCGACGCGTACCGGCGTGCCATGGATTGTCGGTACGTCCACCTGGATCGACGTGGCCATCGCCGACGGCGTGCTGGAGCCGGCAGCACGCTTCAACAGTGCCGTGCTGGTCGAGCCGGGCGGGGCCACCTCGCGTGTGGACAAGTCGTTCCTGACGCCATTCGGCGAGACCATGCCCTACGTGCGCGCGTGGCCATGGCTTGAGCAGCGTGTCATGGACCTGGGCGCATCGGGCATGCGGTTCGACCTCGACGCCGGAACCGGTCCTTCGCACCTGGTTCTGGAGTATCGCGACATCGGTGATTGGCGTGTGGCGACCCCGATCTGCTTTGAAGATGCGGTGCCCAGTGTCACTCGCTCGCTCTGCGTCAGGGATGGGCGCATAGTCGCTGACGCGATCATCAACATGAGCAATGACGGCTGGTTTGGCAGTTCGGATGCGGGCCGTGCCGCGCACGCCATCGCCGCTGCATGGCGTGCGGTCGAACTGGGCCGTCCGCTGCTGCGCGTCGCCAATACCGGCTACAGCGGGCTCTACCTTCCGGACGGTACCACCTCCGAACGGACGTCCCCCCGATCGGCGATGACCATGCTGGCATCGCTGCACCGGTATGAGGGTCGCACCTTGCAGGCTTGGTGGGGCAATTGGCTTCCACGGCTGTGCCTGCTTGCAACGCTCCTGGCGATGTACATGCGGTGGCGGTCGAGCCGGGCGTGACTATGATCCGTGCCATGTGGTTGTCGAAAATCCTCGCTGTGCTGGTCGCTGGCGTGTTGATGAGCGCGTGCGCCTCGAAGCCATCACCATCTCACGCGGCCGCAGGCGGCGTGTCGGTGACGGCCATCGCCGCGCTGACGTCCGCGACAGCGTCTCCCTCGGCGCTCGTTCGGGCCAATGCCCTTGAAATGCTCCAGCCTGCTGTTGAACCCCTTCGCGCCGCGGTGCAGCGTGGGCTGGTCGATCCCAACCCTGGCGTCCGATTCACCGCCGTGATGGCCCTGGGTCGCCAGCGGCTGTGCGGGATCAGCGACCTGGTTCGGCCGCTCCTGGACGACCGCTCGGCCAGCGTGCGGGCCGCTGCCATTTTTGCCTTGGCGGCATGCGGTGAACGGGTCGATCAGGCACCCCTGGCGGTCATGGTGCTTGGCACCGATCGGGAAGCACGGGCCAATGCCGCGCTCGTCCTTGGCGAGATTGGCAACCCTTCAGCCAAGGATCTCCTGAGAGAGGCCATGCGGCGGCCGCTTCCAGTGGAGGACCCCGAGGTGGTGCGGGCGTCGGAACTGGGGCTGGCAGAGGCGTTGGTTCAATTGGGTGATCGAAGGCAATTGGAAACCATCAGGGCCGCGTTCTTTGCGCCAGCGTCCCAGGCGGAATTGACCGCGCTGGCGTCCCAGATGGCCGGCCGGCTTGGGGACCGCACCATGGTGCCCGCTCTGGCCGCCCTGGCGATGGCCGAGGGGCCGAGACAGGCCGGGCCGGAACTGCGACTGATTGCCGCTGAGGCGCTTGGGCGTATGGACCGGGAGATGGCCATGCCGGGCCTGGCGCTGGCGTACGTTGGAGATGACATGCCTCAGGTCCGCATGCAGGCGGCAGCCGTGCTCGGCTGGGACGCGACTGCACAGGGTGAGCGAGCGCTTGAGCGGCTCCTGCAGGACCCGGAGCCTCGGGTACGCGTCGCTGCGGCAGGTGCACTCCTGCGGCGAGCCCAGCCCGCGGGTCGCGGAACTGCTGCTCGGAATTGACACTGTGTCGCTGACAACGTACAAAACGGGCTTCCCAAGGCCCCATGCCCCCATTTGGGGGGGCCATGTCGAGAGGTAGACCGTGCATATCCTGACCAAGATTTTCGTGGTGCTGGTGTCGCTCCTTGCAGTGTTTATGGTTCCGCTCGTCGTGGTATCGACGATGAATCAGGAGCACTGGCGTCGCGATGCGCTCGACATGCAAACGCAGGTTGCGGCCATGCGTGGACAGCAACGCGCCGAGCAGCAGTCCTATGTCGCTCGTGAGGCGCAGATGAAGGAGCAGCTGGACGCCTACAGCCAGAAGCAGCAGGCGTTCATCTCCGACCTCGAGTCGTGCCGAACGGGACGCAACGAAGCAGAGGCTCGACTGGTGACGGCCGAGTCTCGCATCGCCAGTCAGGACGGTGTGCAGCGGACCTTGGCGCAGGGCGTCAAGACCGCCGAAGAACTCAATCGCAAACTTGTTGCCGACTTGGAGACGCTGCGATCGACCGCCCTCGCTGCCGAGCGTCGCCGCGTCGAACTCGCTGAACGCGTCGCCGAACTCGACAGCGAGTTGCAGGTGGCCGAAGCCGTTCAGCGTGCACTTCGCGAGGAAAACGCTCGCTTCAAGCGCGACCAACGTGCGATGGAGGCGACGATCAGCGAGTACGCCGCCAGATACGGTGCCGTCGAAGGCGACGTTCTGACCGCGGACGAGGGCATTGCACCTGATCGCAATCTTGAGGCGACCGTGCTCGATGTGGCCAGGTCTCCCGAGCGGACGCTCGTCGAGATCGACGCTGGTTCGCGTGATGGTGTCCAGACCGGATGGGAAATGACCGTCGGTGACGGGGGGACGTTTATCGGTCGCCTGCGGATCATCCAGGTCGATCTGAACCGAGCGACTGGCATCCTGACCCTTGAGAGTTCCGCTCGTGGCATGGCCAAGAGCGGCCAGCGGGCGTACGCCCTGGCGGGGCAGCACTGAGCCATGAGTCGATTCGCCTCCACAGCGGCAGTACGACCGACGCCCGATGTATTCACCGCCATCGCTGGGATTGCGGCCTTGGTACTGATCCTCGGCGGGTTGTGGCTGGTGATGCACAATCTCGAGTCGTCCAGCAGTGATGAAGGCCGCGGTGACGGCGGCATCTTCAAGATCCTCGACTGACGGCTTTCTGAGGGCACCGCCCGGCCCCCGACTCGCGACTATGATGCTCCGGCATTTGGTGCGGAGGGTTTTTGACTCGTGCTTGACCGACTTCTCGGCTGGTTCAGCGTCGACATGGGGATCGACCTTGGAACCTGTAATACGCTCGTGGCCGTACGCGGCGAGGGCATTCTTCTGAATGAGCCTTCCGTGGTTGCGGTTCGCAAGGGCACCAACCGTGTGCTCAACAATGGCAATGCGGTTGGGTGGCAGGCCAAGGAGATGCTGGGCAAGACGCCAGGCTCGATCAGCGCGATCCGCCCGCTCAAGGATGGTGTGATCAGTGACTTTGAAATC
>CAZSSV010000293.1:0-3286 GCA_964609425.1 uncultured Isosphaeraceae bacterium
TTTCATGGGGTCGATGACCTACATCGGAAATGGTCCAAACTTCATGGTGAAGGCGATTGCCGAGCAATCGGGAATCCGCATGCCGTCCTTCTTCGGGTACGTCGTGCGATACAGCGTTCCGATCCTCGTGCCGACGTTCATCCTCATCACGCTGCTCATGACGTGGCTCCACGGTTGACCGGTGTTGCTAGCATTCGCGGTGCGATGAGACTGAACGTCAACGGAACCACGGTCAATCTGCCGGAGAACGCAACGGTTGAGACGCTCCTGGCAGCCCTTGAGCGGCAGAACGCCCCCTGTGCGGTCGAGCGGAACGGCGAGTTGGTGCCCTGGAAGACGCGTGGTCAGGCGAAACTGAAGCACGGCGATCGCATCGAGATTGTCACGCTGGTCGGAGGAGGATGACACCATGACGACTGCACCTTCGTCCACGGCGGCGCCGCTTCGGATTGGCAGCCACACGATCGAGCGGCGGCTGATCGTCGGCACCGGCAAGTACGAGTCGTGGGAGACCATGCAGGAGGCGCTGGACGCAAGCGGGTGCGACACCGTCACGGTCGCGGTCCGTCGGGAGCGGCTGCTGGATGCGCAGGGGCGATCGCTCCTCGACGCGATCGATCTGGACCGGTACACCGTGCTTCCAAACACGGCGGGCTGCTTCGACGCCGACGACGCCGTCCGAGTCGCCAGACTTGGTCGAGATCTGCTTGAGCAGTTGGGCAATCCGGGCGCAACCTGGGTCAAACTTGAGGTGCTCGGTGACCGCGCGACGCTGCTGCCAGACCCGGTCGGAACGCTCGAGGCATGCCGCGAACTCGTCGCCGACGGCTTTGATGTTCTGTGCTACTCCAGCGACGACCCGATCATGGCGACACGGCTACGGGACGCCGGCGCCGCGAGCGTGATGCCCGCCGGAAGTCCAATCGGCTCTGGCCGGGGCATCGCCAATCCAGCCGCAATCAGGATCATCCGCGACCTGCTGAAGGATCCAGATCAAGGCGGAGACCCGGCGTACCCACTCATCGTCGACGCGGGCGTCGGCACGCCGAGCGATGTCACGATCGCCATGGAGTTGGGCGCCGATGGCGTGCTGCTCAATACCGGCATTGCCCACGCCGCCGACCCCGTGCTCATGGCCCGTGCCATGCGGGCTGCCTGCGACGCGGGCCGGTTCGGGTACCAGGCGGGGCGAATCGGAAAGAAACTCTACGCATCGGCCTCGAGCCCGTGGTCCGGGCTCATCGCGTCGATTCCGGGCGAATAGCACCGGCGCGGAAGGTCAGTGGGCCACCCGCGTGCCGAGGAGCGGCTCGATTTCGGCGACCCTGGCCGCAACATCCTCGACGGAGCCCGCCTCAAGATTCAGGCGCAGCAGTGGCTCGGTGTTGCTCGGCCGAACATTGCACCACCACGCGCCCAGATCCACCGTGACACCATCGAGCCGATCGGTCTGAGCCGTCGGAAATGCGTCGACCAACCGTTCCATCGCAGCTGCCTTGTCATCGACCTCAAAGTTGATCTCGCCCGACTGGCAGTACCGGCGCGCGTCTCCGATGATCTCGCTGAATGGTCGCCCATCTTCGACAAGGGCCGAACACACGGCCGCGAACGCCATCGCGCCGGAGTCGGCATTGAAGTTCTCCCGAAAGTAGAAGTGCCCAGACAACTCGCCTCCGAAGACGGCTCCATGTTCCGCCATCGCCTGCTTCATGAAGACGTGGCCCACCCGGCTTCGTACCGGCTCGCCGCCACCTTCCCGCACAAGTTCAGCCGTACTGTGACTGCTGCGAAGATCAAACACGACACTCCCGCCGCCCGCTGCCCTGAGAAACCGCTGACCCAACCACCCGGTGATCAGGTCACAGCCGACGATGCCGCCCCGTTCATCGACGACCATGCACCGGTCAGCGTCGCCGTCGAAACAGATTCCAACATCGCAGCCGTGCTCGCGAACCGCATCGCGGGTCTGCTGCAGATTTGCTTCAACCAGCGGGTTCGGCTCATGTACAAACGTACCACTGCTGTTCTCAAAGTTGATCTGGACGATGTCCAGACCCGGCACGCCCAGAAACAGCTTTGGCACCATCGTTCCAGCCATGCCATTGGAGGCGTCAATGGCGATTCGCAGCCGCTGAGATCCATCCTGAAGCGACGCCGCAAGCATCTGATAGACGTGCGTCCTGTAGGCGTCCCAAAGATCCACATCACGACGGGCGCCAACAGGACTGCCTCCACCGTCCATGACCTCCGCGGAGTCACGGATTTCGCCGAGTCCAGTCTGCTCGCCAACTGGCTTGCCGCCGAGCTTGCTGATCTTGAATCCGTTGTAATTCGCCGGGTTGTGGCTCGCCGTCGTCTGCACGCCTCCGATGCATCCGACGTGATTGACAGCGAACGGAACCAGCGGCGTATCCACAAGGCCAACCCCGACCACGTCCGCCCCCTCGGCGCGCATGCCGCCTTCCAGCGCCGCAACGAGTGACGGGCTGGTCAGACGCATGTCGTGACCGACTGCGATGCTCCGCCGATTCGGCTCCGGAAGGACGTCAAGACCCTCCTGAGCCAGGAGGAATCGCGCCGCGGCGCGGCCGATGCGAAACGCGACCTCCTCGTTCAATGGGTCCGGAACCGTCGCCCGCACGTCGTACGCCTTGAAGACTTTTTCCATCATGGCCGCATGGTACCCGGCGTGATCGACGCTCAGTCCGCTGCCAGGTCCTCGACGCGTACACCACTGGGCATGACCGAAGTGAACGCGCGACCGTACGGCTTTCGCACGACGCGAGAGTCGAGGATGGCGACCGTCCCCTGGTCGCTCGATGTCCGAATCAAGCGACCGATGCCCTGGCGAAAACGCTGCACCGCGCGTGGCAGGCTCTCGTCACGAAAGGGCGAGCCCCCCGCCGCTGACACGGCTTCGCACCGCGCCTCGACCAGCGGCCGGTCCGGTGGCTCAAAGGGAAGCCGCGTGATGATGACGGTCCTCAATGCCGCGCCCGGGACATCAATGCCCTGCCAGAAACTGGAGGTCCCGACGAGCACACCCCCGTCGGTCGCCCGGAACCGCTCGATGAGCGGGCCTGGAGGACCATCCCGCCCCTGGACAAAGACGTGCCCACCGACGGACTCAAGCCGATCTTCGGCCTGGGCGACGAGGGCGTCAATGATGCGAAAGCTCGTACAGAGAACGAGCGCGTCGCCGCCGGTGCGGGCCACGAGTTCGACGATCCGGTCCGCCAACGCCTCCACGTAGTCGGGATGGCCGGGCTCAGGCATGCCGGAGTCG
>CAZSSV010000294.1:0-469 GCA_964609425.1 uncultured Isosphaeraceae bacterium
GGGTGGCGGTCGTTGAGGGCGGCACGATGGCCGGGCCTCGAACCGGTATGTTGGTCCCATGATTCGACGCACAGGCGCCGTCGTCACGGCTGTGTTCCGCCGCATCGTGCCCGATCCGCTGGTCATCGCCATCGCGTTGACGGGTCTGGTGTTCGCAGCGGCCCTCGTGTGGGGCAGGTATCCCGACGACATCAATGGGGCTGGCGCCAAGGTGGTGTGGCTTCTGGAAGGATGGAGCGGAAGTACAGGACTGTGGAAACTTCTGGCCTTCGCCATGCAGATGTGCCTCATTCTGCTGGGCGGACACGTCCTGGCGGAGGCACCTCCCGTACGCCGAGTGCTTCGGAGCCTGGCCTCCGTTCCCCGTACCGCCCCAGCTGCGGCCGCAACCGTCGGATTGATTGCCATGGTGCTCGGCCTGCTCAACTGGGGGCTGGGTCTGATCGGCGGCGCGGTGCTGGCGCGTGAG
>CAZSSV010000294.1:479-3253 GCA_964609425.1 uncultured Isosphaeraceae bacterium
GGTCGCTCGCTGCGCGTGGCACCGCGGTGCACTACCCACTCCTCTGCGCAGCGGGATACACAGGCCTACTTGTGTGGCATGGTGGTTTTTCCGGTTCTGCTCCACTGTCCATGACGACGCCCGCAGGCGCCGCAAAGGTGCTGCCCACATCCGTCGCCGAACAGACCGGAACCATTCCACTGAGCGACACGATTCTCTCCGGGCACAACCTTCTGATCACCGGCGGGCTGCTGATCATTGTGCCGCTGATGCTCGCGACGATGAGTCCGCGTGAAGCGGACTGCACCTCGATCGACGCGTTCAATCCGGAGGACGAAGCCCCCGCAGCCCGGAGAGGAACGAGCCGGTCAATCCCCGAGATGCTGAACACGTCATGGTTTGCAACGGGGCTTCTGGGCTGTGCACTCCTGATCGCCGCTGTGACCTCCACGCAGGCGACCGGCATCGATCGCATCGGGCTCAATACGGTCATCATGTACCTGCTCGCAGCCGCACTCCTTCTTCACCGCTCTCCGGCCGCGTTCATGGATGCGGCAGCGCGGGCTGCCGCCGGGTGCGCCGGAATCATCGTGCAGTTTCCCCTGTACGCTGGAATCATGGGACTCATGGTGACCGCCGGTCTGGTGGAACAATTGACCGGCGCGATGCTTGCGCTCTCCACGGACGGAACCCTGGAGTTTTGGACAATGCTGTCCGCTGGCGTTGTGAACATTCTGGTGCCCAGCGGCGGCGGTCAGTGGGCCGTGCAAGGCCCGATTGCGCTCGAAGCAGCGGCCGATGCGGGTGTCGGAACGGGGTCCATGGTGATGGCCATCGCTTACGGAGATGAGTTGACGAACATGTTGCAGCCCTTCTGGGCGTTGCCATTGCTCGCCGTCACGGGCGTTCGCGCTCGAGATATCGTGGGGTACACAGCCATCGTCATGGCCGCGGCCGGAGCCTGGATGACAGTTTGGTTGCTGGTGGCATGAGCATTCACGTCCAAGCCGACCCAGACCGCGGCGTCCATGTCATCACATTGAACGCGCCCGAACGGCGAAACGCACTCAATGTTCAGATGCTCGAAGCGATCGCCGTTGGGGCAGACGCCGCAGCGGCGGCTTCCATTCTGCTCCTCCGGGGAGCGGGCGCCGCGTTCTGCGGCGGGTTTGATGTCGAGCTCATGACCAGAGAGCCGGAAGTCGTGGATCTTCTGATCGATCGACTGAGCCGAGCCTGCCGCGCACTCAGGAGGTGCCCAGCGACGGTCGTCGTGGATGTGCAAGGTGCGGCCATCGCTGGAGGGTGCGCACTGGCGGTGTCGGCGGACGTGCTCAGTGCCCGCGCGGGCGCCAAACTCGGGTACCCGGTGCACCAGCTGGGCATTTCTCCGGCCGTAACGATCCCCGTCCTGCATCCTGCCGGAGGCGGCGCCGCACGGTCGATGCTCATGAGCGGGCGTGTCTACACAGCCGAAAAACTCGCCGCCGCAGGCCTTGTCCACCACCTGCTCGATCCAGCGGATGCCATCGAGCCGCTGATCGACCGTTTGGCACGCCGAGGGACAAAGGCCGCCCATGTGACCAAGTCCTGGCTGAATGCGTTGGAAGATGCTGACAACGACGCCCGCTTTGACGGGCCAGTCACTGCCTCACGCGGTCTGCGCCTACGCATCGACCGCGGTTGATCATCTATTCACTGGGCGGGCCGTTTGCCTCGACATCCTTGCATGAAGGATGCACCATGTCCCGGCGAGACGCCGGGTGCATGCCGAGTTGCACGTAGTCTTTCGTGCAGAATGCATTGACAATCCAGTCAACCAGTACCCGGAGCCGACGACCGAATCGCGGCGTCTTCATGAGATAGATGGCCCGCCACATCGCCCATGCCAGGAAGCCGTGAACCCGCAAGCCCTTGATGCTCGCCACGCCTCGATGCCGGCCCAACGGAACGAGCACTCCCTGCAACTGCACGTGGCCCGGCATCGTGCGGGCGCCCCGCTCAACCGCGGCAATGTTCGCCGCAACCTGAGGCGCCTGGCGTATGGCGATCTGCGCCAGCGGCGGCATCGGTTTGCCGTCGGGACCGGGGACGGCCGCGCAGTCACCCAGACCCCATACGGTGTCGAACCCACTTGCCCGGTAGTCGGACTCACACTGCAGCCCGCCGAACTTGTTGAGTGGCAGACCCTTCAATTGGGCCAACACAGGGGAAGGGGCGATTCCGGCCGTCCAGATGACCGTCGAGCAGGGCACGTGCTGATCGTTGCTGTCCACAATGTGGTCTGGATGCACTTCCTTGACCGAGGTTCTGGTGTGCACGCGAATGCCACGCCGCTTCAACTGCCGAGTTCCCCACTGTGACAGGTTTTCCGGCAGAACGGCAAGCAGCCGCTCGTTCAACTCATACACCGAGAATGTGATGTCGTCCGAAGTGACATTGTGGTACCGAGCAGAGGCCTCCCGCACGAACACCTCAAGTTCACCAACAACTTCGATTCCGGTGACATTGCCGCCGACGACGATGATGTGCAGTAGCCGTCGCCGCTCCTCCGGATCGTCAATGGCGTTCGCCAGTTCCAAGAGTTCGACGGCACGATCCCGCAGCGCCACCGCGTCCGCCATGTGCTTCATGAAAAACGCATGCTCTCGAACGCCCGACACGATGTGTTCCGGGAGAATCCTGGTCACACTTCCGAGTGCAACGACCAGATGATCCCACTCGATCGTTCTGCATCGGTCGTCCCCGACCAGTTGAAAGTGCACCCGCTTGCCCTCCATGTCAAGCCCTGCGAC
>CAZSSV010000295.1:0-3241 GCA_964609425.1 uncultured Isosphaeraceae bacterium
CCCATTCCAACCCTCGCCGGCGAGCGGTACACCCTCCGGCGCAGCGACAATGTCCATCAGTTCCGTCTCGACCACGTCGCTCCCGAGAACCTCATACGTTTGGGCGTCATGCAGCCGGACGAACCCGAGAATCCTCGCTCGTCGCGTGTACAGAGGCGTATCAGCCAATGGTTCGAATGTGACTTCCGCTCGGCGCAGCTTGTAGTCAAACACATGCGGCGACATGAACGGCTCGACGGCGCCAGCCCGCGCCAGCAGTTCCTCATATCGCTCAATCGCGGGCGTGACCGTCAGGAGTTCGACCTGTGGAACTTGGGCTTCTTCCTCTCCGATCGAGATCCCCTGGAGGACACGCACAGGTTCGGTTTCCTGGAAGTGCCCGGCAAGCATGTTGTGGTCCGGTCTCCCAATTGACACGAGTTCCAACATCTTCTCCACATCAAATGGAACCCGATGGTCCTGCAGGGCATTGAAGCGGTCCGTGTCCCGCTCATACACACTGCCACCTTCCTGCAAGAATGCGCGAACCAACGCGTCATCAAAGAGGTCCAGGACGCCGCTGTCAGGCACATCGTGCAGATGAACAATGGCAACGCCCAGGGGTTGGTTCCCGGCACCGACCTTCCTGGCTGCATCGGCCGCCCACGTCTCAAGGCCCCTGCGGAACATACGCAATGAAGACTCCGCCGGTGTCGCCGGAACCTCGGCCATTTGGATCGCCGGTGGGTCAGGCTCGGGCAACTGCGCTTCCTCGGGCTCCGGCTCCGGGTCTGGCTCGGTGTGCGACGCCACGGTGATTGGGCGTGGCTGAACATGCATCAGCAGGTTCTGCGTCCGCTCGAACCCGAGTAGATCGGTCGTCGTGAGCTTCAGGCTGTAGAGGCCCGGCTTGGACCAGGTGTGTCGCCACGCCGATCGATCGAGCTGATCAATCGGAATTGA
Organism: uncultured Isosphaeraceae bacterium; assembly: GCA_964609425.1. GTDB lineage: Bacteria > Planctomycetota > Phycisphaerae > Phycisphaerales > SM1A02 > UBA12567. The sequence continues at coordinate 943 of CAZSSV010000295.1, forward strand.
GGTGCTGGCACCGTCTCCAAAGTCGAGCGTGCACGATGCCATGGGAACGGAAGCATCGATGTAGTTGCCGAGGCGGGTCACCACTTCGACGGGTTCGCCTGCCGTCGTCTGGAACACAATGTTGGAGAGCATGTCGTGAATGCGGTCAACATCGCGCGGCCGAGGTGTATCTGCATCATCGCTGCCGCCAGCGACGGCCGATTCTGGTGACCAACTCTCGGGGGCGACATCGGCCGTCGGGAGTGCCCACGCGCCGGGACGAAGGTCAATGACGGACAGTGGCCGCATGGCCATGCCCCAGTAGCCATCTTCGCCAAGGGCCACGAGCGCAATCGTGGCATTGCCGACTTCACGGTCCGGCACCCAGGTCGCTTCGGGTCCGACACCGATCATGCGTGTTGGAAGCAGGGCATTGCGAAGGAGGTGCCAATCACTTCCGGGCTGGCTTGCAAGGTAGGCCTTCAACTCGGCGTCAACGCGGCCGCGGAGACCCATCCACCCTTCCAGCCCGTACATCTCAGCGTGCGATGTGGACGGCGATCTGTGCCCTGGCTGAAGTTCAGACTGACTCGACTCAACAGCGTCGGGGTCAAAGAGAAGCCAGAAGACATGCTGGGCGGTCGACTGATCATCGTTCTCGACCGAGAGGACCAACCGATCACCCGCGTAGTAGGTGTTCGACTCCAGTGGGCGAGAAGGATCCACCGCCATGCTCAAAACGGGGGCCTGTGTCAGGTCGAACGCCACATCTGCTCGTTCCCCGCGATGCAGCGTGACATTTCGGTGCCACCGGAGCGCTGTCGCCCCACCGCCAGCGGGACGGGCACTCAACACGATGACCTTGGAACGATCAAAGGGTCCGAGTTCACCAATCAACACGATTGGGTCCGACTGGGGTCCCTTCTCGACCGTCTTCCTCCCACGGCCATCCACCATCAGTTCCAGATCAATGGGAGCCTCTGCAAGATGTACGTGGATGAGCGTAAGCCCCGCCTGCGCGACCGCGGTCTGGATCTGCCGCATGGCGGCGTCTCCAAATGCAGGTGAATTGTCAACCTTTGCAACAAACCCCGCATTGAGGTCGCCAATCGAAGCCAACCCGAGATCTCCAAGTACAGAGACGACAAGCGGCGAAAGATGCTCCGTTCGCGGCGCAACAGGATTCATCAGGCGATCGGCACGTTCCTTGGCTCGGCTCAGACGGTCAAAGCCACGCTTGCCGACATCTCGAATGCTGGCCAGGCGGCTTGTGCTCGCGTTCGCCAGATCTCCGACGGTTGTGACGTTGATCTGAGCAAGCGCCGCAATCACCAGGCGAGGCAACCCCAGGAACTTGAGGGGATCGGACGGCTTGACGCCAGAGACGATGGTGTAGTCGACGGCTGCGTGCATCTCCAACTGGGCAGCCTCCAGAACATATCGCCGCACAAGCTCACGCTGCGAATTGGACATGGTCGCCATGTGCCGGACATTCGTGACGCCAGCCCGCGTCAACGCAGACACCACCATCTTGTCCATTCCCAGGTCGCGCAAACCGGCCGCCATGGGACCCATCGCCGGAACAGGTGGCCTCTTGATCTCGGTGGGCGCCATCTCGGCAGGCGTGTTGACCTCGGCCACCTCAGGCTGGCTGGCAGGTTTCGCCGGGATCTTCTCGTCGGCCTTCCCCGACTTGCACCCCGAGAGCGCAAGCCCCCCGACCAACGCAATTGCAACCACCACCCGGGCCCCTGCATGAAGCACATACATCGCCTTGTCTCCCGTATCAGCCCCCGTCGGGCACTCCGATGAGGGCTTGGACACACGCTCATGAGGCCAGCAGACAATCCGCTGCCCCGTGGAGGCCATGCGGGAGGCCATGGAATGGGGGCAGCAAGATCGGGGCGAAACTCCGCCGCGCCCCCAAATTCCATCGACACACGCCCACCGCTACCATGCTCGGTCTTGCCACCCACTGTGGAGTGGTCCCAGCGCGGTGATTCGTCGACGGACACCCAATGCCCACCTGCACCATCAACGACGTCATCTGTGAATTCGATGACGGACAGAGCATCCTGGAAGTTGCCAAGGCCAACGGTGTGGAGATTCCGCACTATTGCTGGCATCCGGGGCTGTCGGTCGCGGCGTCCTGCCGCATCTGCCTGGCCGAGGTCGCAGCGCCCAACCCGCGCAACGACGGCAAGATAGAGACGATTCCCAAGCTGCTACCAGCGTGCCAAACGCCCGCAGGGGACGGCCAGATCATCACAACGACGAGCGAGAACGCCGTCAAGAGCCAGCACGCTGTCATGGAACTGCT